>JBGCES010000047.1:0-2846 GCA_045106545.1 Saprospiraceae bacterium | reverse complement strand
ACCGCACCTACATAATAGTACTCTTGTAAATCGACGCTAACCTGTGCGGGTGGTTGTGGTGTTCCATCTAACCAAAATGTATTAGGATTGGCTGGCATTTCTTCGCAAATGGGGTCGCTATCTGCTTGTTCGTCAAAGAGTTGCGTTAGATTAAAATCAGGTTGTGAACTGGTATAAATCCACGCTGGATCAATCGGGATTTTACAAGTTGCTGTAACGGTCGCTGCCTCAATCAGACAAGGTTCGGAAAGTTGTTCCTGCGCATTGTTCGTTAATACAAAAAATGTATAATCGATATCTTCTAATAAGTCATTAATTAGATATTCTCCATCCGAAACAGGAATATCATCGCCCGCTAAAATAGCCGTCGAAATATCAAAATCCGCTGCCGTCAAGCCATGTCCTTCTTGATACCAAACTTGCACGCGTTCGCCCGCCGAGCTATTATCCCAAATGACGCGTACCGCATCACAAGTTTCATGTAGTTTTTGTAATCCCGCTACGCAAGTGGCAGTTTGAATCGGATTAAAACTGCCCACCACTACAAAAATTGGACGTTCATTCACGGAAACACCAACGGTATTGGTCATACCCAAAGTGTTGATGGTCAACTCCGTTTGCTGACCAACAATAGAAGGCGCGACCATTTCAATCACCTTCGCTTGTGTCCCGTTGCCAATATCCAATACATAATTATAAGCTGCTTTATCGCAAGTCGTCGGACTCCAAATGGCATAAACGGAATAATCGGAAAGCGTAGCGTGGTCGAAGCGATAGACACGCGGAATATTTTCATTACAATCCGTTCCATCAACTACAGTCGTTGATAAATCTGCCGCGAAAACGGTTTCGCGCAGCGCATTTTTCATGGTATAAGTATAGTACCACGACTTTTTTGGTTGATTGTTGAAGGAGTCATTGAGAATTAATCCGCTATTATTGAATAATCCACAGACGGTGTTTTCGGCGGAAGGCGGATCACAAACATCCTCTAAGGTAAACGCCATGGCGCGATCAAAACCTGCCGCTGCAATTTCTAAATAAGCGCGTACTAACCATTGTCCTTGAATTTCTAAATAATCCGCTGTTCCAATTCCATTATAAGGAACTCGTTGTGGTGAGTTCTGATTGGTGTCGTAACCAAACTCAGAGAGCCATAATTCTTTATTGGGGAATTTATTATCGCGGTAAGCCGTAATCGCTTCTAATTGCTCTCGTAGCTTATCTTCTTCAGGAGAAATACCGTATGCACCCAATTGCCTTAAATTTAGATTGTTATCACTATCGTGATGAAAATTGATGACATAAAACGTATATAAATCTCCATTTGCTAAGATATCACGTGCTTGTTCAAACCAAGTCGCCATATCTTTTAGATAATCCAAATCTAAATCCGATAGACCGCCCATTACGACCTTCATCGTCGGGTCGGCATTTTTTACGCCGACTACGCTAATCATTGAATTTTCATCATCAGGGTCAACAATTTTACCCATATTTCCACCGTGACCATCATAATCTGCGCTTAACATAGCGGCGTATTCTTCGGGCTCGAAGTAAGTTGTAGCGTAAGCTATCGTATCTTGCAATTCGTACCACCACTTATCTTGTTCATTCCAATCTTCTAAATAAAGTGCATGACCATAACCCGTCCGGACGAGTTCGGACGGATGTAGTTTAGGAGCAATAATTTGTTGTTCGCGCTGTGGCGAAAACGCAGTGCGACCAAAACGTGCCGCAAAATGATACATATAGTCAGCGCGTTCGAGATAGGAGTAAGGATCGGTCGGATCTTCTCCATCTGAAAAAGGAGCGCGTTCTAAGATTTTTTCTACTCCAAAAGTCTGCGGTTGTACGGTTGGGTCAGCAATATTAGGAATACTCTGGATTAAATCGGGAACAAGAAGAATGCCTTCGTTGGTAATTTCATTATAAAACTCGTCAAAGCGCGTCGGTGTTTGCGATTGATAACTTGGATTCCATTTATATAAATTATTGGGATAAGTGGGGGATGCATCTTCATCCAAACCGTTTAAAGCGGGATAGCCTTCATCGAGTGACCATTCGTGGTATTCGCGTACAAAGCCGAAGGCTTGCATGCGTTCGATTGGCGTCTCGCGAAGCATGTTGACCCCGATGAAGCGATCCATCGTGATTTGCGCGGTCAGCGGGTGATTAAATATTATAAAAAATATAAATATTTTAAAGATAGGATTGTCGTCAAAAGGATTGTTCATTGAGAAAATAAGTGTTTGTTTTGGAATTAAAGGATTAGTGACTATAAAGGTCACAACGTCATGAGTTCAAATTGGAAAAATACTGCGGAAGGGCTGGTGAAGATTGGAAAGCTAAGTGAGTATGATTATGGGCAAAGATAGGTAAAGCAGGCATAAAAAAAGTCGTCTTGTGGCGAATAGTTACCACAAGGCGACAATTTTATCCTTAGTTAGCGAATAAACAGGCTATTTTATTTCGGAAATTTAGCAATGGAAGATGAGTGATGGGTAATTACCAATCAACACAATAGTTATCGCCATCTTGCATTAGCTGAGGATTTTCTCCGTTTCTCTGCAAATCTTTAAAGAATTTTTGTGCTTGACCATAATTGCCAAACATTCTTCTTCCTCCTACGATATTATTGGTTTCTTCGATGGAAAGGGTTCTTAGTTCGGTGCTTAGTTTGTTTAGTAAGTTCATTGTAGTGTCTGTGTTTTGTAGGGAGGCAAGTGATAATGCGGTGAGATAGTATTTTTTACTAAAATCAAAATTTGTGCCGATTTTGTGACAGGGATATTTTTTTTTAAAATATAACAGTATAAATTTATATCTTAAGTAAAAAAAACGGC
>JBGCES010000469.1:0-4946 GCA_045106545.1 Saprospiraceae bacterium | reverse complement strand
AGAATATTCTGGTTGAAATATCTAAGCAATCTATATATAGTAAAATTGCTTTTCAACCAATGATATAATAATACCCAAAGCCTAAAAAAATACAAAAATCGACTAACAACGAGGTATTTGAATGTTACAAATGAGGTGAATTTGCACTACATCTTAAAATGGGATGATTTTTGGAACTTGATTAGGTTGATATGTCAAACAATGTAAAAAAGCAATCTAAATTTTTTAAATGATTACTTTTTTCAATAAGCTAAAACATACGGAAAGACTGTATCAATTTTACATTGAAAGTCATTTTTTACAATTATCCATTTTTAACCCCATACACACAATTACCTAGATTATTTCGTTATGCAACAATACGGTTACCACTGGCTTACACTAATTTTTATTTTTTCATTTCAGCTCTCCGTCACTGCACAGGATGCTTTCAAAGTGCAGCGCTGTGCAGATATTGATCGTTCTGCTCCTATTACAAATATCTATATTGACGAAAAAGGCAATAAATGGGTGGGCGATTACAAAGGTGTTTACCTCGCTCAATCACCTGATTATGCCAGTGTGGTAGCGACTCCTGCGGATCAGTGGGCATTACTTTCTGTACGTGACGGAAACGAGGAATTGGTATTACCGATCGCTGATCTAAGACGAGAGCTGGGGGAAGCATTTGACCAAATTAATACGGCTTTTTTTGATAAAAGAAAAGAGGAATTATGGATTGGTACTGCTGATTTAGGTGCATTTCGTTTACAGACAGAACCAAGTTTAAAACTAATCGAAGAAGTTAACAGTGGAAATTCAAAATTACGTAGTGACTTTATTAATACGATTTACATGCGTCCGGGTGGAGAGATTTGGCTAGGTTCAGATGAAGGTGCACTCGCAGGTAAGGATGGAAAATGGCGTTTAGTAGAAAAATTCTTTGCTATACTTCGGATCGCAGATTATAATGGCAAAATGTACTTGTTATCTGATGGTCAGGTTTTAGAAATTGATAATAAAGACAAAGGCTATATTCTTACCATCGAAGATGCAAAAACGGAAGGTGAAATCAAAGATATTGCCTTCGATAGTAAAGGGCGTTTATGGATTGCCTCGGAAATTGTGACGCGCTTCGATATCGAGAATCGCACTTACGAAACTTTCGGACCAGCACGTGAATTTACTTCTCAGTTTGTGAATTGTATCGCAGTGGATGCAGATGATGCGGCTTGGGTTGGTACAGAAGATAAGGGGGTATATTTTATTGGTTCAGAATCAACTTTGACGATTGATAGTGAGATTATCAAAGCATTAAGTTGTCAAGCTGGCGCAGAAGATGCTACCGTTGAAGTACGGGTTTCAGGTGGCAAACCTCCTTATACTTATCAATGGGACAATGGTAATTCTACCACTCAACGACTCGAAAATATCGGCGCAGGTGATTACCAAGTCACCGTTACCGATACCGAAGGAAATAAAATTCAATCGGGCGTTTCTATTTCAGATGAGAGTATTCAACTAGACCTTCAACAAGTAGCCGAAGCCAGTAATGGTGAATCTGACGGTTCTGCAACCGTTACCGCGGAACGTTCGGCGGATAGCCAATTTCAATATAAATGGGACAACGGCGAAACGACTGCTACTGCCAAAAGTCTCGCCGCTGGCGAACATACCGTTACGATTAGCGACGGTGATTGTCAAGCAGTTGGAAAGATTACCATTTCTGAAGGCTTAAAACCGCTTGCCGTTGAAGTTGAAAATGTAAAAAACATCTCCTGTCCTGATGCTAGCGATGCAGAATTATTAGCTCGTGCTACAGGCGGGGAAAAACCCTATTCTTATCGTTGGAATATCGATCGCTTACAAGGCGATAATCCAAAAAGTGTTTCGCCGGGTATCTATCAATTGTTTGTCACCGATGCAGCGGGAAATAAAGCCACTGCCAACGTTGAAGTAGATATTCCGCAAGACATAGCTGCCACGGTCAGTGTGATTGAACCCTCTGCGGCTGATGCCGAAAACGGTAAAGCCGAAGTAGTGGCAAAGGGCGGCGCAGGAAATTATTCGTTTCAATGGGACAGCGGCGCAACGACAAGTACAGCTAATAATTTAAGCAGCGGAGAACATACCGTCACGGTAACAGATGCCAATGGTTGTTCAACGACGACGACTTTTAATATGTCGGAAGATGCTGCTCCCATGAAATTAACATTAAACCAGACAGAGCAAATTAACTGTAGCAATGATGCCAATGCATCAATCCAAGCAATCGTAGAAGGTGGCGTTGGCCCGTACAAATATTATTGGAATGGACAACCTGCCAATAAAGTAGTTGGTCGCTTACCTGCGGCTGAATATACTGTTCGCGTAAAGGATGCCGAAGGCAACTCCGTAAGTGAAACCATTAATGTCATAGCACCTGATGACTTAATAGCAACCGCTACCATTGAGAAGTTAGCTACCACAAACAATACCGATGGAGAAGCTACGATAACAGTCACTGGTGGTACTGAGCCATACGCTTTTGCATGGAGCACTGGCGACACACTCGCTACTGTCAACAACCTCGCTCCTGCTTCTCACACCGTTACGATTACAGATTCGCGAGGTTGTACGACCGAAACAACGATCGATATCAGCGAAGATGTTCTACCACTAGCAGTTACTTTAGAGCAAACCAATCCGTTAGATTGCAACGGCGAGGGCGCAACGCTTGAAGTAAGTTTAGCAGGTGGGAAAGCTCCATTTGAATATGCATGGAATGAAAATGGTCTAACGGGAGAAACCGTTAACGACATCACTGCTGGCGCATACAACGTCACCGTCACGGATGCCGAAGGAACAATCGCCGAAGCGCAATTCACCATTGCAGATTATGAACAAATTAGCGTGACCGCTCAACAAAAATCTCCTGCCTCTACTAATCAAACAGATGGACAAGCAACTGCGGATGTAAAAGGCGGAAGCGGCGAATACACCTACGCTTGGGATAACGGTACGACGACAGCTACTGCTGAAAATCTAGCTGCGGGTAGTTACAGCGTCACTGTAACCGATGCAAGTGGTTGTACCGCTACCGCTGAAGTTGAAATTACCGAAGATATTTTACCGCTGACTGCGGAATTAGAGATTATTAAAAATATCAGCTGTGCAACTGAAAACGATGCCAGTTTGAAAATAAATACGCAAGGTGGTAAAGCACCTTTTACTTACAGTTGGAGCGAATCAAGTTTAGAAAATGAAACCGCAGAAAATTTAGCCGCTGGCGATTATGTAGTCACTGTTTCTGATGCGGCTGGCAATAGTCAAACGGCTCAGATTTCTATCCCTGTTCCAGATATAATTACTGCAACTGTTGTTCAAAAAACACCTGCCTCCACTGGAAATAGTGATGGTGTTGCGGAAGTATCCGCTACGGGCGGAACGGGTAATTATCAATATGCTTGGGATAATGGTTCGACTACAGCTGAGGCGGAAAACCTCACGCCCGAAACACATGTGGTTACCATCACCGATGAAAATGGTTGTACCGCTACTGCTGAAATTGAAATCAGTGAAGATATTTTACCGCTGGTAGCAGAAGCTTCTGTATTAAAATCAGTCGATTGTCCAGGTGGTAACGAAGCCGCTGTCAATGTGGTCGTAAATGGTGGAAAAAAACCGTTTGAATATGCGTGGAATATTTCAGGCTTAGTAGGAGGCGCAGCAAACAACCTCTCTGCTGGAGATTATGAAGTCACCGTTACTGACGCAGAAGGAACAACCGCGACCATAAATTTTAATATCGCAGATCCAGCCGCGATTCAAGCAACGGCGACTGTGACGTCTCCCGCTTCGACGGGCAATAGCGATGGCATAGCAAAAGTAAATGCTGAAGGTGGATCAGGTAGCTATACTTATAATTGGAGTAGTGGTTCTACTACGAACACTGCCGAAAACCTCCCTCCAAGTGTACATTCCGTCACTGTTACGGACGAAAATGGCTGTACTGCCATCGCA
Organism: Saprospiraceae bacterium; assembly: GCA_045106545.1. GTDB lineage: Bacteria > Bacteroidota > Bacteroidia > Chitinophagales > Saprospiraceae > JBGCES01. The sequence goes on along the minus strand of JBGCES010000469.1, from coordinate 965 downwards.
GAAGTAACGATTGATGAAAATATCTTACCGCTCACCGCCGAAGCAGTTATCGAACGACAAATTGATTGTTTAGGTAACGACAATGGTTCTGCTAAAATCGAAGTCACAGGTGGAAAAGGTCCTTTCGATTATAAATGGCGACAAGATGATTTGACCGGTGCTTCGGTTAGTAATCTCAAAGCAGATAAATATGTAGTAACCGTTACGGATGCCGAAGAAACAACTACTTCCGTTACTTTTACTATCGAGCAACCTTTGGAGCTAAAAGCCTCTGTCGCTATACTTTCTCCCGCATCTACGGGTGCAAGCGATGGTGCAGCAGAAGCAAATGCCGTTGGAGGAGCTGACAATTATACTTTTAAATGGAGCAACGGTGCGACGACTGCTAAAGTTGAAAACCTTGCGCCTGATACTTACATCGTAACCGTTACTGATGCTAATGGCTGTTTCGTTAGCGAATCCATCACCATTGATGAAAATATTTTACCACTAATCGCACAAGCAGAAACGGCTAAAGATATAGATTGTAATGGTGCAAAGACTGCTGCTGTAGATATTAAAGTGACGGGTGGAAAAGGTCCATATACCTATCAGTGGGAACAAGAAAATCTAGGTGGAAATAGTGCAAAAGACTTAGCTGCTGGCGAGTATTTCGTTACGGTTATTGATTCAGAAGGTACGCAAAGTAAGCTAAATTTCAACATAGTAGAACCCGATCCCATCAGAGCATCTGCTTCGCTCGTATCTCCAGCTACTACCGATAATTCAGATGGCACTGCCGTTGTAAAAGCAGAAGGTGGCGCAGGTAACTTTACCTTTGCTTGGGATAATGGAGAAGCACTAGCAATTGCCACGGCTCTATCTCCTGAACAACATACAGTTACAGTTACGGATGAAAATGGCTGTGCTGTAGAGGCAAGTGTAGCCGTGAACGAAGATATTTTACCCATTTCTCTAATCGTAAG
>JBGCES010000468.1:0-5568 GCA_045106545.1 Saprospiraceae bacterium | reverse complement strand
GTGACTCGTGAAAATTACGCTCCCAAAAAAATTCCTCAGCGGAAAACCGAGCCTGTAGTTAGATATTCTTTATATTTAGTTAAAGAAAAAGCAATTACTCCCAAAAGCAAGGTATTCACTGCAAACTGAGCAAATATGCTGAGTTCGCCTGAGGCAAATATGACTTCTAAAAAAATCAACAACGCACTCATTCCAACTCCTGCAATGATACCCTCGGTTGTACCAAATTCATAAAAACTTATTCCTTTCTCCTCTGTATAATTCGTAGAAATCGGTTTTGATTCTATAATTGCATTTCTACTTAAATTATTACTATAGTCCATTTTATATTCTTTTTTTATTCAATAAATTAATTCTAACAAATCTAAATTCAAGTTGAAGAAAATACTGATAAGTAATTGACTATCAAATATTTAACTCTTCTTTATTATTTAAATTACGACAATACTGGTTCTAGTTTTGCAGCTCTCCACGCATCCAACATCCAACTTTTCTTTTCTAAGTCACCTAGAAATCCACCAATCATATCAATCGTACCTTCGTCAGCTGCATTTCCAGCATTTTCGATCACTTCTCGCATGTCCTTAATAAGTACTTTGTGGCATTCTAGCGTAGCATCTACCATTTTAGTAGGGGTAACAAATATTGGATATTCCTTGACGGATGCTTCTTCTAAATATTCGCTCAAACGACTCATTGGATGATGACGTAAGGTCAAAATACGTTCTGCTATTTCATCAATTTTCAATTTTGCATCATTATATAATCCTTCAAATTGTTCATGCAATTCAAAGAATACTTGCCCGTTGACGTTCCAATGAAAGTTGCGCAAGTTCTGGTAATAAACGTGGTAATTTGCTAATAGGTGGTTTAATTTTTCTACGGTATCCTGTACATCTTCCTGTTTCAAACCTAAATAATTCATATTAATTGTCGAGTTTTTTTGTTTAAAAAATTCACACGAAAGCGTTTCGTTTCGCATTTTATTTTAAAACGACAACTTGATGGAGATGTTCATTATCGCAAGAAAAATATCTTATCTCTAAAAAAATCACAGACGCACATTTTAAAATTTTCCAAAAAAAAATGTGTATTCAAAAATAATTTTGAATACACATTTTACAGATTCTATTTAATATCTAAAGCCGTTCTATTAATTCGCTATTTGAAAAAAGTATTGTTCAAATTTTAAAATATTGACATATCTATTTTCAAATTTCTGAATCACTTCGCGCTTACTTTCTGGACGCATACTTTCAGGTGTGAGTTCCTTTTGAATATTAAAGCGCGTATGCAAGTAATCCGCACCTGGGTCAGCATCAAGGAAGTATTGGAATTTCGTTCCGTGCTTTTTCAACATCCGCCCAAAATATAACATATCATCGTACCCCCAAAAAGCTTGTTCTTCTGGCGCAGTTCCAAAGCGGTCGAAAAAGCGACGTTTAAAGTCTTGTACATTGACTGAATATGGATCAAGAAAACTTGATGAACTGATATGCAAGTTTAGATTTTCAAAGACATCATAGTCAATAGAAGAAAAATCCTGCCACTGAGGCATACCATACACCACGATAGGGCTGTAACGTGCTTCCAAGTAAATTTTCCGCATCAGCGCACCAATATACGCTTCGCTGGCGAAGGATGGAATAATGAAAACAGTAGTTGTGGCGGTATTAATGAATGGTTTCAGATCTGTTTCGCGAAGATCAATGTTATCATCCTTAATCAGTAATTCTTTGATTTTCGGTAGGTCTGTTCGACCTTCAATTTTAAAGTTTTCTTGCTGAAAGTAATTCAAGCGATTCACCTCAGGAGTTCCGTCTTTAGCAATCAAGACAATCTGATCCGCCCGATATTTCTTGCGGGCATGCTGCATGATTGCTGCGGAATGACTTTCTAACGTTGGATTCACTTGAATATAATTCGGATTATTAACTGCTACGCCGGTGCTTGCGCTGTACGGCGAAATCATCGTTTTCTTTTCTTTTTTAGCAAAATTAGCCACCAACTTCACGTTTTCTTTACGATACGGGCCCAAAATAACGTGCGCGTTCAGCAAACTACTATTTGTTCTTAGCAAATTGTTGACCTCACCCGGTTGCCCTTTAGTATCCACTGTCGTCACATTCAAGCTGACCCCTTCTTGCTCCAAGACATCAAATGCCATCTGCATCCCTGCATAGAAATGGACTGCCCAATCTGAGTTTTCGGGCAAATTAGCACTAGATAGATTAAATCGGTTCGTCACAAACGGCAGCATGACTGACACATTATAAGTCGAGTAAAACTCTGTTCCAAACTGTCCCGTTCCATCCAAACCGCCACCGTCATCTACAAAAACACCGTCAGAAGTAATCACTGGTGCATCCGCCACATCTCGCAAAATAAGTGTATCCATTCGCTGACGCAGTACCCGCACAGTATCATACATTCCTGTTTCTGGATTATAGACCACTGTTCCTTCGATGGGATCGAGTAGTTCATCTTCTCTTTCCTGCTTAGGCTTATTATTGGCGTTGTCATCCTGTGCTTTTTTGAACATATCACAAGAAGCTAAACCTGCAATAAGCAATGTTGCCAAGATACCTTTGGTAAGTGTTTTAAAAATGGTGTTCATCGTTTATTTTTAGTTTGAAGCACAGGCATTAACAGTTTTTAGTAATTAAGTTGGTGGTTTTTAAGTCGCAACTTGTTCCGACAAATAATTATTATCGAAGAAATTAATTGCCTATGCTTATATATTGATTTATCAGTAGAGTCTTATGTGTCAGTTGTGCCGTCAACCGTCACCTTCTACCGTGTCAACCGTTCTATTCCCATTCAATTGTCGCAGGCGGCTTAGTTGAAATATCATAAACCACGCGATTAATACCTTTTACATTATTAATAATCTCACTTGATACTATGGCAAGAAAATCATGTGGCAAGCGACTCCATTCTGCCGTCATCCCATCCATAGAATTTACGGCTCTTAATGCCACCGTTCTTTCATACGTCCGTTCATCGCCCATCACGCCAACGGTGTAAACAGGAAGCAAAACCGTACCTGCTTGCCATACCTCGTCGTAAAGACCATGCTTTTTCAAATTATCAATATAAATGCGATCCGCAGCTTGTAGAATTTGCACTTTTTCGCGTGTAATATCACCCAAAATGCGAATTCCCAAACCAGGTCCAGGGAAAGGGTGACGTCCTAAAATATCTTTTGGAACACCTAACTCTGCGCCTACTTTGCGCACTTCGTCTTTAAATAAAGACCGCAGTGGTTCGACTATTTTCAAGTTCAATTTTTCTGGTAAACCACCAACATTATGGTGCGATTTAATCGTAACCGAAGGCCCGTGTACGCTCACTGATTCAATCACATCTGGATAAATTGTTCCTTGTCCTAGCCAAGCCGTACCGAAGATTTTACGCGATTCTGCCTCAAAAACATCAATAAATACTTTACCGATAATTTTGCGTTTACCTTCTGGGTCAGACTCTCCTTTTAATGCATCGTAAAATAAATCGCTGGCATCTACTCCAATCACATTCAGCCCCATTCCTTTGTAAGATTCCAATACTTCTCCAAATTCATTCTTCCGCAACAAACCATTATTCACAAAAATACAGTACAAGTTGTAACCAATCGCTCGTTGTAACAACGAAGCTGCTACCGTAGAATCTACACCACCCGATAAGCCAAGAATCACTTTATCGTTACCAATTTTTTCTTTTAAATCTTCTACCGTCTGTTCTACAAAAGCAGCTGGTGTCCAGTCACCTTTACAACCCGCAATATTGATCGCAAAGTTTTCCAGAATCTTTTTTCCATCTAAACTATGGGTTACTTCTGGATGAAATTGGATACAATAAACAGGCTGTTCATAAGCGCCATCCACTGCTTTAAAAGCCGCTACATCAATACTTTCTGTTCCCGCCAATAATTCAAAATTAGGCGGAATTTCCATAATCGTATCTCCGTGCGACATCCACACCTGCGAATCCTTACTCACTCCTTCCAAAAACGGGTCGCTTTTAAATTGGCGACTCAATACGGCTTTACCATATTCTCGTTTTTCGCTGCGTTGCACGTTACCACCCAACTTTTGAGCAATGTATTGCGCACCGTAACAAATACCCAGCACTGGTTTTTTACCAATAATCTGTGATAAATCAACCTGCAAAGCACGTTCTTCCGTTACCGAAAAAGGGCTACCACTTAGGATGACCGCCGCGATACTATCATCCAGTTCAGGAATCTTATTATAAGGAACAATTTCACTGTAAATGTTTAACTCACGTACCCGCCGAGCAATCAGCTGGGTGTACTGCGAGCCAAAGTCCAAGATAAGCAATTTTTGATTCATGGACGCAAATGTAATTAATTAACGCGTAACTTTTTGCGTAGAAATTCACGTTTTTAATCGCAAAACACAATTGATTTCAAATCGTAATCTAAACATATTTTAAAAGAATAAAATATGTCAAAAGCCAACACCTGTTATTAGCATTCTGTCGTTTTTATTTACATTTGCTTATCTAGTAAAAACAACCATTTCTTATGTGCCAAATAAAATAATCAACTAATTACTAAAATCTAACCGCTGGCAAACCGTCCACCGTCCACCTTCTACTGTCAACCAATTTAAAAAATGAACGACTCAAATAATAACATTATCCGCATCGGCGGAGTACCCGAACATTTTAACTTACCCATCCACTTAGCTATCGAACGCGGCTTATTTGAAAGTCGGGGCGTACAAGTAGAATGGACAACGTTCAAAGGTGGGACGGGGCAAATGACCAAGGCATTGAGGAATAATGAAGTGGACTTGTGCATTCTTCTAACCGAGGGCATTATTACGGATATTATCAATGGCAATCCGAGCAAGATTATTAGTAATTACGTGATTTCGCCGTTGACTTGGGGGATTCATTCGGGTGCAAATAATGAACTGGATCGCTACAAGGATATTTTTAGTAAAAAATACGGGATCAGCCGCTTCGGTTCGGGTTCACATCTGATGGCAATCGTAGATGCTAACAGCAAGGGACACGAAATTGATAAAGCACAATTTAACGTCATTAAAAATCTAGATGGCGCACTGGATAGCTTAACCAAACTAGAAACTGACGTTTTCTACTGGGAAAAATATACGACTAAGCCTTACGTCGAATCGGGTCAACTCAAACGCGTAGGCGAATACGTTACACCCTGGCCCTGCTTTATGATTGCTGCTACGGACAAAGTACTCGCTGAACAACCCGAAAATGTGATTCGAACGCTACGGACGATCCACGACATCAGCGACGAATTTATGCAGAATGAAGCCGAAGCCATCAAAATGGTCAGCGAACGCTACGGACAAAAAATGGCGGACGTCGATCGCTGGTTTCATAGCACCGAATGGGCAATTCACGGCTGGGTCGCCGACAAAATGCTCAAAGGGGTCATTTATCATTTAAAAATGGCGGATATTGTGGCGGAAGATGCGGTGATTCCGGACTTGGTGTGGCGGAGGTAGTAGTCAGTTATTAGTAACCAGTTATTAGTAACCAGTTATCAGTAAGCAGGTGTACTGA
>JBGCES010000467.1:0-5841 GCA_045106545.1 Saprospiraceae bacterium | reverse complement strand
ATGAGCATTAACCCAAGCTGTAAATGATTCTTCTATACCCAATGAATCAGCGCAATCTACAACGATATTTTGTGCAGGAGTTAAAATGTCTGGAGCGTCTTCATCGCGCACAAACAGCAGCTGTGTTTGGAAAGATACATTTCCACAAGCATCTTCTGCTCTCCAACGACGGCGAATCGTATCGCCATTAGCACAGCCACGCGCACCAAATACATCTATAAATGAAACCATTGGTAATGGATCACAATTATCCATGATCATCGTTGGCTCACCTACTACATTTAAACTATCCGCAGCACGGCAGTCAACCATAGTATCTCTTGGTACGATAAAAGTAGGAGCGACTGTATCTTGTACAGTAATGGTTTGTACTTTTGTTGTTGAATTATTGCAAGCGTCTTGAGCGATCCAACTTCGTTCTACAACGAATGAAAAAGCACAGTCCATTGAAGTAGTGTCATCTGTATAAGAAATAACGGGCATCGGATCGCAATTATCCATTGCATTACTACCTGAACCAGTTAAAGTAAAATCAGTAAGATCAACACTACATTCGTAAATGGTAACATCGATAGGAAGCGTAAAATCAGGCCCATCTTCATCACGGATATTAATAATTTGTATTACGGTATCTCGATTATCACAATTATCGGCAGCAATCCATCTGCGGGTAATGGTGTAATTATAATTACCACAGACATTATTCATATCGTCAAGAGGTGGATTAGTTGTTTCACTAAAATCAACCGTAGGAACGGCCGTACAATTATCCGTTGCAATCACCGTAGGGGCTGTTGGAATGGTAGCTTCACAGGATAGGTTTAAAGTATCAAAAGAAGCAGGCGTTAAGACTGGCGCGATGGTATCGGTGACCATGTAAATTGCCGTATCACGTGCAGCATTTCCACAGCTATCGGTCAAGGTGAAGATGACTTCCACTTCTTGGTTACAAGGTGCCATACCTAAGTCAGGAGCATTATCGGTCAAACGAATACTATCTTTTACCGTACATGCATCAGACATATCCGCTAAGATTCGATTCCGTTCGGCTTGTACCCAACTGTCATATCCAAAAAACGTGGGATCATCACAATTTTCTCTAAGATCTAAGGCTCTAGTGCCAAATACTGGTGGCGTGAAATCAGGCAAAATAGTAATGGTTTGCCGTACTATACGGGTATTGCCGTCACTGTCCATTGCTGTCCAAGAACGCACTATTTCTCCTTCATTACATTTGTCAAAAGGAACCGTAATAACATCTATAGAAGTAACTGCAGATAAAGGACCATCACAATTATCGACTGGAGTCAAGGTTTCTGATGCCACACTTTCTACGCAACTAAACGTAATATTAGCATCTACATTAGGAAAAACTGGCGGGAGTGTATCTCTAATAAATACAGTGAAATCGAAAAAAGCAGTGACCGCTGTGCCACTACTGCCGCCATCGTGCTGAGCTGAATAAACGACTCTGACCGAATCAGTTGTATTGGCATCAATCCGATCATTCATTTCAAAACCAGTAGAATCTGGAATAAAAAAGAAAGTACCTAACATCGCGCCAGCTGGCGCTTGGTCAGATAGCTCTAAAGTCGGCGTCAACCCATCGGTTATCCAATTAGGACTTCCATCATCATCAAATAATGAGACGGTACAATCGTCACCTACATAAAGTGTGTCAGCACCGTTATAAGTGAAAATAAAATCATCCTGAGGATTTTGCGCAAGTAAATGCGCTTGGAAGAGTACTAGAAATAAGCCCAACAGCAAGCAAGGCTGCGGAGCGCAGTGTAATCGGTTCTTCATATTTACCAATTTAATATAAACAAGTTGGGATAGTAATTTGAAAATAGAATAAGCTATAAATTCAATAAAAACATATTATAGTTAGTGAGTGTACAATGATTTGACATTGTATCTCAACAGTCATTAAATACTAGTACATTGTTAGATTTAAATACTTCGACAGGTTTATTTAATAGAATATTAAGCGATTCTGTAGCCGTACTTAACTCAATACTTTCGCCAATAATAGGCGTACTACTTATCTTCTGCTATCAATACTATAAACTAGACCTGTAGTATGCATCCCATATAAATGATATGGTAGCAACCCGACTAGAAAAAATGCTAAGATATTCAGGGAAGTTCTGGAAGTGTGGAGACGCAAAAAATATTTTGCATAAAGAAGCATAGGCGCAATAAGGTATTGCCCCGAATTGGGTAATCGATTTCTGTTCATGTTCATGGTTGTATCGGTTCTTGAAAAATATATCCGTTCAAAAAAATTAGGATATTTATATAAACCTTCATTAAAATAAAGGTGCAAATTATTAAAAATAAAAATAAAGACAGTGATTTTAACTAAAAAACTGTTCTTTTAACGGATGTAACAGTACATATTCTAGCCTGTGATAGCAAATAGTGTCAATGAGCAGTGTGTAGGCACAAAATACACATTATTATTTAATTTAAAGTGTTGTGCGATTAATTAGACCTGCTGATTGATAATAACTATGGTGAATAGACCTTACCATGCTTAGTCAGAGCAATTTTCACACCAAATATTTTATTTTATTTAAATTGTAAAAAAGTTTAACGTATTACTAGGCTGCTAGCTTAGGTAATTCAATATTAAATGTACTCCCTTGTCCCACGATAGAATCTACCCAAATCTTACCAGCATGTCGCTCTACAATCTTTTTACAAGTAGCCAAACCGATTCCTGTTCCTTCGTATTCGTTATGATTGTGTAGCCGCTGAAACATTTCAAAAATCTTATCTTGATATTCAAGCGGAATTCCAATTCCATTGTCTTTGATCTGAATCAGATGCGTTCCTGCTTGTTCTGTACATTTGATTTGAACTACTGGCTTACGTTCACCGCTAAATTTTACGCCATTGCTCACTAAGTTTTGAAACAACTGAATCATCTGAGTACTGCTGCCTTGAATGGCGGGTAGATTTTCATTATAAACTTTCAGTGTTGCTCCTGCATCCAGTAGTTGATGATGTAGATTGGCGTGTACGATAGTTAGAGTATCATTCAAATCAACTTGTTCCATTTCCATCCGTTGTGAACCAGCCCGTGAATAGGATAACAAATCGTCCAATAAAGCTTGCATTCTAGCTGTGGCATCTGTTATATAGCCCATGAATTCTTGCGCGCTTACATCTAGATTCTTTATGTAACGTCTTTTGAGAATAGAAGTGTAAGAACCGATCATACGCAATGGTTCTTTCAAATCGTGGGACGCTACTGAAGTGAAATGCTGTAATTCTAAATTCATCGCTGATAAGCGTTGATTACTTTTTTCTATCTGGGCATTATGGTGATTGAGCAATTCGTTTTTCTCGGCTAGTAGGTGAGTAATTTCCAATTGATTAGCATTGGCTTGTTGCAATGCTTCATTTTTTAAACGAATTTGCTCGTTCTTATCTTCTAACAAATCAAAATTCTGTCTTTGTAATCGGTAACGATTATAGAATATTCCTATGATGACTGCCAAGAGGAAAATTATGATGCCGAAACTTATTTTATAAAGCAAATCGATTTGCTGATCTTTTTCTAATAACGTCTTATCTTTCTTCAAAGACAAAATTTCGGTCTCTCGTTTATGAATTTCGTAGCGCGATTTACGATCCGCCATTTCCTCCAGACTTTCCGCATTAATAATAGAATCTTTGATATCAATATGTGATTTCAGATGCTGATAAGCTTTTTTATAATCACCTTTAATCGAATAAATATCTACATATGCTTTATGCAAATCCTGAAGACGTGGTTTAGCATTGATCTCAAGTGCTATTGCCAGTGCCTTGTCCAAAGTTGTCAATGCTAAATCTAGTTGATGTTGATTGGTATATATTTCGGCAATCAATTCTAATCCACTAATCATCCCCCATTTATCATTCAATTCTTTTTTTAGCGATAATGATCTTTCCAAAGTCTGCATCGCAATTCCATACTTGGTTTGACTAACATAATTAGAAGCAATATTGTGCAAGCCATAAGCAATACCTGGTTGGTAATTTACTTGCTGGGCTAATGCTAAGTACCTTTGATTATAATGAAGTGATTGTTCTATTTCTCCTAGCTGCCCATAACAACTTCCCATCGCTCCCAGACAAGTCGAAATCAGTTGATTGTTTTTTAATTGCTCGCAAAGAACTAGGGATTTTTTATAATAAGTTAATGCTTCTGGAAACTTATCTTGGTAATAGAAGATGGTTCCAATTTCATACAAAACCTTTCCTTGTTGCTTTAGCACGCCATTATTCTCCGCAATTTCCAATACGCGAATTTGATAATCATATGCTTTTTCATATTCGCCCAACGCAAGGTAGCTATTAGCGATTGGTGTATAAACTTGAGCTATATTTTTGTGGTGCTGAATTAGCTGTGGACGAAGTGTCTCTAAATAATTTTCTAAAGCTAACTTATGTTGTTCTAATTTCTGGTAGGTTTTTCCGATTTGAAAATATGCCTCAGCATGTAAGCTAGAACGATGTGTATATTCAATAACTTTGGTAAAAGATTTGAGTGCGGCGTTATGATTTTTTTGTTTTAACTGGATTTTACCTACACTCAATAGGTTGCTCGCTATTTCCTCTAACTCAACCTTATCGGTTTCATTGATCGATCGGACTAATGAATCGAGGTTAGTCGCGGGAAGGCAGATTGGGATCAATCCCAATAGCAGAAGTAATTTGATTTTGTAAGAACAGTGCATAGCGTGTTTGTGTTTCTCAAAGATGTTTGGCAAAAAGAGGTAGGTTGCACTGAGGTTGGTAACTAAAGAGAAACAAAGACTATTCCATCAGCAATAAGCGTAATGTGTAGTAAGAATCTTGACTTTCTGAGCGGATTTAAATAAGACTAAACCTATGATTTAAGCGAGGATAACTGTTTCAAAATCTTCTTTCCACGCGATTTAAATCCAGCCGAGCCTTCTTCCATATGCATTTCAATGGTTGCTTTCAATTCGTCAGCTAAAAGTGGTTCGCGCAAGCAAGCATTGTATAAAACAGTCATTGAAAAAGCGCGATTAGCGATGGCTTCTTGCGGATCGTTTAGTAAGGTGAAACAAATATCTACGACTTCGCCCAAGATGCTTTCGGGTAAATCCATGTACTGAAATAGACGTACGACATTACGTCGGACTGCATTATGTTGAGGATGTTTTAACTTATTTACCATGTCTGGCAAATAGGGGAGAACTAACTTTGGATAATTTTTGCCAGACACACTGACGACCCAAGATGCGCGCTGTACTTCACGCAAGTTTCCATTTAAAAATATGTCCATTAGCTCCCCAAAACGTGTTTTATTATCGTCAATATAATCGACAATGGCTTGGGTGTTCAGTTTAGAATGTTCTAATAATAACTGTTGACGGATATTCATTGAACAGAGATTGTTTTAATACAAAATTAGCTGACTTGAGATCCATTTTTCCAAACTTGACTTGGTTTCAATTGTCCTTGCTGATAAAGAATTTCGTTATAATGCGTAGTTGGGAAAACGCAAAAATCGGCAATTTTTCCTCTTTCCAAACAGCCTCGATCGGACAAACGCAAAGCCGCTGCTGCGCGAAAAGTTATCCCTGCTAACACTTCGGCATTACTCAATTTTTCAAATGTGCCTAAAATGGCTGCTTGCGTTAGTAAATCTCCCATGGGCGCAGAACCGGGATTCCAATCACTAGCAATGGCTAATGCACCGCCTGCATCTAAAATTTTTCGCGCAGGCGTGAATGGACATCCCAAACCTAAAGTTGCACCTGGTAAAGCGACTGAAATGACGTTACTCTTGGCTAGTAATTGAATTTCCTTTTCAGT
>JBGCES010000466.1:0-24228 GCA_045106545.1 Saprospiraceae bacterium | reverse complement strand
GTCATGGTATTGGTCGTACATTGCACGAAGCTCCCGAAGTGCCTAATTATGGTCGTCGAGGAAAATGAATGAAATTAAAAGAAGGATTGGTGATCGCCATTGAACCTATGGTTAACATGGGGACGAAGGATGTGCGTACTTTATCCGATGGTTGGACAATTGTTTCTAGAGATCTTAAACCTTCTGCTCACTATGAACATACAGTAGCCATTCGTAAGGGGAAAGCAGATATCCTATCTACGCATGAAGGAGTAGAAGCAGCGATCTTGAAAAATGATTATGTACGAGAGGTGGCAGTTTTAGAGATGGCATAATAGAATAAGAATGGTCGGATGGTTAGACGGTTTTCTTATGTATTAGATGATAGTATAGCATCCTATTAACAGATAGTTTGTTGATATATTCCATTCGATATTAAATCAATCTAACCATCAAAATATTTTATTCAAATTGAGTGCCTGAGATTCATTTATTTTTGTATCTTTGCACTCCGAAAATTGGCTTATGGCAAAACAAGAGTTAATCAAGCAAGACGGTACTATCGAAGAAGCGCTTTCTAACGCTATGTTTCGGGTACAACTAGAAAACGGGCATAAGATTGTCGCAACCATTTCTGGTAAAATGCGCATGAATTATATTCGTATTCTACCTGGTGATAAAGTAGCAGTTGAAATGTCTCCTTATGATTTAACGCGCGGACGAATTACCTACCGTTACAAATAATAATTGTTTGAATGTAGTTTGAAAATTGTTCGAAAGTAGTTCGGCATCGTCCTACAACTATCTAACAACTTTCAAACCATATCGAATTATTTTCAAACTATAATATAATTCATCATGAAAGTAAGAGCTTCTGTAAAAAAGCGTTCTGCGGATTGTAAAATTGTACGACGCAAAGGAAAAGTTTACATCATTAATAAGAAAAACCCTAGGTTCAAGCAACGTCAGGGATAAAATTTGAAACCGAAGCAACCGCACGTTGACTTCGGTTTTGATTGATAATAAATTTTTAAAAACAATCATTCATGGCTCGTATAGCAGGTGTTGATTTACCAAGAAACAAACGCGGAGTAACTAGCTTGACCTACATTTATGGTATTGGCGAATCTCGCGCAAGAGAGATTCTCAACGAAGTAGATGTGGATCTAGAAACTAAAGTTCAGGATTGGACAGATGATAACGTACGTTCCATTTCTAAACTAATTCAGGACGACTACACTGTAGAAGGTGAGTTGCGTTCAGAAGTACAGTTGAACATTAAGCGTTTGATGGATATTGGTTGCTACCGTGGTTTACGTCATCGTAAAGGTTTGCCTTTGCGTGGACAACGTACACAAACTAACGCACGTACTCGTAAGGGTAAGCGTAAGACTGTAGCGAACAAGAAAAAGGTAACTAAATAAGGTTGAATTATTGAATTGTTTATTTTTATAAACAGTCGATTGTTCGCCTCCAATTTTAATTAAAGCGCTGGAGACTGTGAAAACAGTACAGGATAGAAGTTATTCATTAGCCTTTATTCCTTACTCGTTAAATTACTGTTCTTTATCTTTATTTAAATAATAATAATGGCAAAATCAAGAAATAAAAAAGCAGTTAAGAAGCGTAAAGTACGCGTAGAACCTGAAGGTTTGGTGTATATCAAAGCGAGCTTCAACAACATTATCATCTCAATGACCAATAAGAAAGGTCAGGTGATTTCGTGGGCATCAGCAGGTAAAGCGGGATTCCGTGGTTCTAAAAAGAACACACCTTATGCTGCACAAATTGCAGCAAGTGATTGCGCAAAAGTAGCTTACGATGCAGGAATGCGTACTGCAGAGGTTTACGTAAAAGGACCAGGTGGTGGACGTGAAGCGGCTATCCGTGCGGTAGATAGTGCTGGTATCAAAGTGACTCGTATCCGTGACGTAACGCCAATGCCACACAACGGCTGTCGCCCTCCTAAGCGTCGTCGTGTGTAATGTAGTGTGAGTGTCTGACTTCCGAAAACGAGTTTGTCTGACCTCTGACTTCTTTTTTAAACAGATTTAAACCATAATAAAATGGCAAGATATACGGGACCAAAGGCAAAAAAAGCCAGAGCGTTCGGTGAACCAATCTTTGGGTTCAGCAAAGCATTTGAAAAGAAAAAATACCGTCCAGGTATGCACGGTAACTCACGCCGTCGCAAGCAAGGTTCGGATTATGCATTACAGTTGATGGAAAAGCAGAAAGCTAAATATACCTATGGTGTATTAGAGCGTCAATTCCGCAACTTATTTGAAACTGCTTCTCGTAAAGGTGGAGTAACGGGTGAAGTATTATTACAATTCTTGGAAGCACGTTTAGACAACACTGTTTTCCGTTTAGGAATTGCACCTACACGCCGCGCAGCACGTCAATTAGTTTCTCACCGTCACGTAACGTTGAATGGTGTAGTAAATAATATTCCATCTACTCAATTGCGTCCTGGTGACGTAGTCGGAGTACGCGGAAAATCACAAGGCCTAGAAGTGATTCGTGATACTGTTGGTAGCAAAAATGATGTTCGTAATTTCCCTTGGTTGGAATTTAACGCGGACAAAATGCACGGGGTATTTTTAGCATACCCAGAAAGAGAGGCCATCCCAGAAAAAATCAACGAACAGTTGATTGTCGAATTGTACTCGAAATAAGATATTGGAATATGGATATTGGATATTGGAGTTATCTTGGTATAACTCCAACGTTCAATATCCTTCTCCAATGACTCAAAAATATATAGTTAGTTAGACCTAAGTGTAGAGAAGAGTTAACGAAACTATTAACCTATACTAGCGTATAACTTTCTAATTACTTTTTTTATTCAACTATTTCACTTAAAAATGTGTTGACTAACGATTGAAAAGACCTGATGATCTTCAATCGTTTTCGTGGTTTAAACCAACAACACAATTATTAAGTAATCACTTAGGAAATAGATAAATGTAAAATTTAAAATGTAAAACTCAAAATGTAAAAGTGTACACAAGTTTACTTGTGACCTTACCCTTTACTTTCAAATTTATCATTTTATATTCTACATTTTACATTTCTTTCATAAAGAGGTATTCAGCTTATGAGTATTTTAAGTTTCCAAAAGCCAGATAAGATCGTTATGCAGAAGGCAAACGACTTTGAAGGTATCTTCGAATTCAAACCATTAGAGCCTGGATTTGGTCAAACTGTTGGTAACTCTTTGCGTCGCGTATTATTGTCTTCTTTGGAAGGCTTTGCTATCTCAGCAGTACGGATTGCAGGTGTAGATCACGAGTTTTCAACTATCCGTGGGGTA
The DNA here is from genome assembly GCA_045106545.1 of Saprospiraceae bacterium. Lineage (GTDB taxonomy): Bacteria > Bacteroidota > Bacteroidia > Chitinophagales > Saprospiraceae > JBGCES01. The sequence goes on along the minus strand of JBGCES010000466.1, from coordinate 20,933 downwards.
GTACAGGATGTAGTGGACATCGTTTTGAACTTGAAGCAAGTGCGTTTGAAACAGCTGATTGTAGATGAGGACGTAACAGAAGAAAAAATTTATTTAACGATTTCTGGTAAGGAAGAATTCCACGCAGGTGATATTGAAGAACACACCAATGTGTTCAAAGTAATGAACCCTGAGTTGTTGATTTGTAACATGGAACCTTTCGTGTCTTTGGAAATGGAATTAACTATTTCTAAAGGACGTGGTTATGTGCCAGCAGATGAAAACTTACCCAAAGATGCACCAATTGGTGTAATTCCAGTGGATGCGATCTATACGCCTATCAAAAATGTAGCGTACAAAATTGCACCTACACGGGTTGGACAACGTACTGATTACGAACAATTGACAATTGAAGTAAAAACAGACGGTACGATTCATCCAGAAGATGCGATTAAAGAAGCATCTCGTATCATGATTCAACACTTGATGTTGATTACGGATGAAAACATCCAATTTGAAAGCGAAACAACGCGCGAAGATAATGTAGTAGATGAGCACATCTTACACATGCGTAAGTTGTTGAAGACTTCTTTGGAAGATTTGGACTTATCGGTACGTGCTTACAACTGTTTGAAAGCAGCAAAAATCAATTCTTTAGCGGAGTTGGTACGTTACGATACGCACGAATTATTGAAGTTCCGTAACTTCGGTAAGAAGTCATTAGTAGAAATCGAAGAATTGCTACAAGAGAAAAATCTAACTTTCGGTATGGACTTGTCTAAGTACAAATTGGAAGAAGAATAAATTAATATTTAATGGTTAATGTGTAATGCTTAATGCAACACGTTAACCATTATTTTTTTGCAATAACCTAGTTTTGTGAAGGTGTGTTCACGCATAGCGTTACATATTATTCATTAAAAAGGTGTTGCGAAGTCCTATAGTGTAGTAACTAATTACTAGTTACTTGGCACTTTTTTTAAATTAATAAAAGCAAATTAACATGCGACACGGTAAGAAATTTAACCACCTTGGACGTAAGACTGCGCACCGTAAAGCGTTGCTACGCAACTTGTCCATTGCATTGATTACGCATAAGCGTATTAACACGACTTTGGCAAAAGCAAAGGCATTGCGCCAATTCGTTGAGCCATTAGTGACTAAGTCTAAGACTAACTCTACGCACTCTCGTCGAGTAGTATTCAGCTACCTGCAAAACAAAGATGCGGTAATCGAATTATTCGATACGATTGCAGGTAAGATAGGTGAACGCCCTGGTGGATATGTACGAGTAATCAAGACTGGATTCCGTCAAGGTGATGCGGCAGAAATGGCGATGATCGAATTCGTTGATTTTAACGAAGTATATAGCGGAAGTAAGAAGGAAGGTGGAAGTGGTCGCAAACGCAGACGTTCTCGTCGTGGTGGCGGTGGTGCTTCTACTGCAACAGCGGCAGCAGCTACTACAACTGCAGCAGACGAAGAAGAATAGTCTGTAAATTTGTCAAAAATATAAAAGGGATACTGACCGTATGGTTGGTATCCCTTTTTTGATGCGATCAAATAGATTGATGAAATTGTCTGATTGTCAAATTGTGCCCAAGCGTTTATAGTGAGCGATTTACACCATTTTGTTTTGCTATAATTCTTTAAAAATCAAAGTATTGTGTGTTGATGACTTTGAATATATAGTCATGATAATCCCTTTTTAATGGAACGTAGGACTATTGGATGACCAATCGTTTATATACAACTAACCCATCTAAGTGTAGTTGGATCAGGTAACTGTTCGGGGCTAGATTTTTAGTCGAAAGATTTAATGAACTGGTACGTTGAAAGCTATTTACTTGGACTCTCTTTCCTTGCAGGTTATAGATAATATACTTTCCTTCAGCTATTAATGATGGTAGTTCGATTTGCACAAAATCACGTGCTGGATTTGGTGTAATAGAAATATTTTTTTCTAGCTGGCTGTCACTTACTGACGTCGTGCAGTTTAACGTATTTACAGTCAAAGAATTAGAAGTTATTTCGGGTTCCGTTACACAGGCTGCGGAAGAAATTAATAAACAATTCACTATATCGCCAGTTCTTAAATTATCAGTAACGAATACTGCCTCACCTTCATCAGTAATAATACTATTGACTGACCACTGATAAAAAGGCGAATCTCCACCATTTTCAGTTGTTGCTGTAAAAGCAATTGTACTGCCAAGACAAAATTCTAGACTATCTGTGCTAATACTAATTTGAGGTTGAACTTGATCATTAATGACTACCTCTGCTGCGTCTGAAAGGATGGGATTATTTTCAATACAAGTCAATGAAGAAGTCAATTGACAACGAACTTGATCGCTATTACTTGCTAGTTGTAAACTAATAGTTGGTTCATTTGCTCCAATGGGGGTACCGTTAAGTAACCATTGGTAAATCGGTGCCTCACCGCTGTTTTCCGCGAAAGCGGAGAAAGTAGTTATTTCACCTACACAAATAGTAGTTTGTGCTGCTTCAATGTTGATGGACGCGTTGAGATTTGGTGAAACCTGCATCATTATATCATCACTCAATATTTCTGGAACACTTGGACAATTTTCGGAAGAAATAAAATTTAATTCCACCAAATCACCATTCATTAAATTGCTACTAATAAAGGTATTACTATTTGAATTTTGGCTATTTCCATTGATGCGCCAGTCATAAATTGGAGCTTCTCCTCCTCCTGCGGTTTCTGCCCAGAAGTACGCTTCTTCGCCTGTACATAATTCACTTTTTTCTACAAAAATCTGCGCATTTACGTTGATTTCAGGTTGGATATTTATCTGAATGAAATCACTACTTAAGGTATCACCTGCTGCGTTGATAACTCGACAATAGTAAGAGCCACGGTCATTTTCATTAACATTGATTAAGTTCAAAGTCGCAGCAGTCGCGGCGGGTACAGCATTCTGATCTTGAAACCATTGATAGAAAAAAGGTGCAGTGCCAATCGCATTCACCTCTAAATGAGTATCTGTACCAGCACATAAATTTTGGTCAATTGAGGTAGTAAGTACTTGAAAAGACGTTTCGTTATCTTCTACTACCACTTCATAAACACCTAAGTCCACGCGCCCATTTTGAATGCGTGGATGATTATCTAAATCAGTTACAATATCCATTGCCATGATGACGGAATTATCACCTTGATCAATGCCAGGTGCATTTTCCTGTAAATGAAAATTACCCGCTGAGGTATCAATAAACATGGGCTCTTCCAAAAAAATCAACCCTTCACCACAAGTAACTTGCCCATCAATACCACTGTAAAGCGACGCGCAGTCAGGTTTGTCAAATTGGCAATAATTGATGGTTGGATTGCCATTAATAATACGAAATACATCACCGAAATTGGCGAAGTTTTTATAAAAGATACAGTTGGTAATCTGCGGTGCTGCTGTACCAATATTCTCTTCAGCTGCGTTGCTATAAACAGCACCACCCACGTGGGCACGATTTCCATAAAAGGTACAATTGGTAATAATTGGACTACTGTTACCAAATTCTGCCCCAAGGTTATAAATACCTCCTGCGGAGAACGCCGTATTTTTACTAAAAAGACAATTAATCAAAGTTGGACTTGCATTTCCTGCCTTGCCTTGATTATACATTGCACCGCCATAGGTATCGGTGTAGTTTCCTACAAATTTACAATTGATTAGAGTAGGGCTACAATTGCCTTCGATGCCGCTGTTGAACATACCCGCACCTGCAAAGCCAGAGTAATTATTGTCAAATGTACAATTGGTTAAATGCGCTTTAATCTCGCCGCCTGATGTTCCTAAGTTATACATAGCGCCTCCATTAGAAAAACTATGGTTGTTGGAGAAACGGCAGTTTTCCATTATGAAATTCCCTTTACCGTTGAAACTAGCGTCATTGTATAATCCTGCGCCTTCTTCCGCTTCGTTATTAACAAAAATAGATTGTTTAAAAATCGGTTCACAGCGACCGTTTTTACCAAATTGGAAAGTTGCGCCACCAAGCTGGGCTACGTTATTAAAAAATTGACAATTTTCAAAAGTAGGATGGCTGTTACCACTTTCTGAACCGTCACTATAAACGCCGCCGCCATTACTACCTGCCATATTTTTATCAAAAGTACAATTAGTAAAAACAGCGTGGGATTGTCCACCAAAGTTACCATCATTCAGTACTGCGCCACCTTTACCAGTGGTTTGATTATCTTTAAAATAACAGCCAGTGATAGTTGGACTACTTTCGCCCTCGAAGCCGCCATCGTTTAATATAGCACCCGCATCCGAAGCCTTATTTTCGGTAAAGTTACAGCCAATCAAAGTAGCGTTGCAGTGTCCGCGATTATTACCATGATTATAAATTGCACCCGCCCGACCAACTGCCGTATTCTTATTAAAATTGCAGCTGATAATTTGAATTTCTGCACTCCCTTCTTCAGAGCCATTGCTATATATGGCTCCACCTTCTCCAGCAGTCTGATTTTCTTCGAACAAGCAATTAGAAAATTTGCTAGTACTTTTACCTGCAAAACTCGCTTGGTTGTACACCGCACCACCTGCTTGCTCTGCTTGATTATTAATAAACTTACAATTGTTATAAAAGACACGTGTACTTCCGCCAAAACCACCTTCGTTATGCATTCCGCCGCCATGCTTAGCTGCGGCATTATTTATAAAAGTACAATTACTCACCAAAGGGTTAGAGCTACCACCATTATTGGAACTTTCGTTGTACCAACCAGCACCACTTGATGTTCTAACGCTACCTCCAATTAAGGAATTAGCATTTCCACCAGCGATAGTAATACCGTCCACTGACGTACTATTATTGACGTTTTTAGTTAGAATAACATTATAAGAATTAAAATCAGAGGTGGTATCTTGATCAATATTTCCACTCAGAATAGTTGGATGATTTTGCCAATCCCGCACCATTTCATCATCAACTTCTACATAGCCACCAATGATCGAAACGCCATTGGGAATTTCAAACGCAACTAAACGATCTGCTTCCGTACATTCGCTACACTGAGTAGGATAATAAGTGCCAGCAGCTAACCAAATCTGCATTCCCGCAGTTGCATTTTCCAATGCTCCTCGCAGGTCGGATGTGGCATCTGCCCAAGATGTTCCATTTCCATTGCTAGTAGAATTAACGTATATCACCTGCGCATCTATAGCGTGAGATATACAGCAAAACATGATGATAAAAGAGATGATTCTTTGTGAAAAGGATCTATTATTCATAGGATATGTTCGATAATTATTCGTCAGTTAAGGGGATAATGATGAATGTTAAATGACAGGAAATAAGTAAAAAACGCGAATTGTACTTGAATACTTTTGTTAGTATTCAATGGAACATCAGTTGAGTAAATGAATTTTGTGCAACAGGAAAGTAAGTAGGGGAGAAGTTTTTAGCGTAGTAGAGTAGTGGCAAATTTAGCAGTAAGTACGGGAATTGCCAAATAAAACGGAAAGGATTGTTTAATTAAGCCACGCCGAAATAATTAATTCTTCCCTTTGGTCAGGAGAATAGTTAAACGATTTAGAAATGAGTATTTACTTCCTGCGGTCGTGAGATCGCTTCGCTAAGTTGTTGTACTATTTGAAAAATATAGAAAAAATGGTCCCCGTAATTCTACGGGGCAGGCTAATTCTAAATCTTAAGTGTTTAATTAATTATTTCGGCAATACTAAGACAGATAGTCAATAACAACGGGAGCATGCACCATGCGATATTGTAAGTTTAAAACACTGGCATTAATAAAGGTCGTTGTTTCATTTTTGGAAATACCATACGCTTCGTGGATGTGTCCGAAGATGTGGTATTGGGGTTGAATACTTTCTACGGCAGCTAGTAAATCTACGCAGCCAACGAGTTGTCCGTCATAAGTTTGATCACCATAGCCGTGTGGTGGTCCGTGCGTAATTAGAATATCAATGTCATTAGGAATCGTCTCCCAATAACGCTTAATGTCTGCGCCACGCTGACGATTGAATGCCCAATTATGAAAAAAAGGCGTAATGGGCGATCCCCACATTTTTATACCATGTATTTCCGTTCCCGCATCTTCTAAGTAAATTAGATTTGGATAATGCTCTAACATCGAGCGAAATAGCGAGCGATTATTTTCTAATAAAAAATCATGATTGCCGCCAATAAATACTTTGTGAGGCACATCAATTTTATCATACCAGTCCAAAAATGCTTGCACACCCTGCATCCGACCCACATTAGAAATATCGCCCGCATGAATTAGCAGATCGGTATCGGCAGGAATATGAACTTGTTCGTGTTTGCCGTGAGTATCAGAGATACAAGTGATTTTCATATTTACATTTTCAACATAATTATACGTTAGCCAAAGCTCGTTTAGTAAAATCAGATATTACCATCTCTCCACTCATCGCCGCACGTTCATCCAGCAATTCGCTCCAGCCTTCCGTGCCTTCCCAAAAGACCTTTTTTAATTGTGCTAATGCATCAGGATTAAAGCTGGTCAATTTTTCTAAAAAGTGCTTAATATATGCGTCTAGCTGTTCGGTACTATCAAATACTTCTGTAAATAGCCCTTTTTCTTTTGCCCACTTTGCGGTCTGCCATTCCGTTGCATTAAGCGCCATTTGGCTGAAAGCCGATAAACCCACTTTGCGTTGTACAGCTGGTCCGATGACGAAAGGTCCAATCCCAATCGCTAATTCACTCAACTTAACTGATGCATATTTCGTTGCCATACAGTAATCAACTGCTGAGGCTAAACCAACGCCGCCACCAACTGCTTTGCCTTGTACGCGCCCGACTACGATGACGGGCGAACGGCGAATTGCATTAATTACATTGGCAAAACCAAGAAAGAATGCTTTGCCCTGTTTGGTATCTTTAATGGCAATCAATTCATCAAAACTTGCGCCTGCGCAGAAAGTACGATCGCCACCACTTTTTAATAAGATAATTTTCACATCGGCATCTTTACCTGCTTCGTCGATTGCTTCTTCGAGTTCTTTTAATAAGCGCGCAGGTAGAGAATTGTGGGAAGGGTGAAAAAATTCGATCGTTGCTACGCTAGCGTGGATAGTCGTTTTAACATGACCGAGTTGAGTTTTATCCATGATATGCAGTTTTGAATTTTGGGTAGAATGATTAAAAAGGGACAAGCATGATTTGCGATTTTTTTGAACCATAACGTTCAATATTGCGAATCATACCATTAAATACAAAATAGTGAAACGGTAATACCGAAAACCAGTATAAACGCCCCGCTAGTCCCGAAGGACGATAAGTCGCCGTTTGGCAAAGGTAAGGTTGTCCGTCTTTATTTACAATTTTAAATTCGAGCCAAGCATCACCGGGTAATTTCATTTCGGCGTAAAGTAGGAGGCGTTTGTTGTTGTCGTCAGCTACGAGAACGCGCCAAAAATCTAATGCGTCACCAGGTTCGATATTACTAACACTGGTACGCCCGCGCCGCAGACCGATTCCGCCAATTGCTTTATCCATATAGCCGCGGATTTTCCATAGAATCGTTCCATAGTACCAACCACGATTACCACCAATCGACCAAATATTTTCTTTGACTTGCGCGACGCTATTATTTTCGATCGGAATTTCTTTGTAATCAATAAAGCAACCTTCGGTCGGAATTTCTACATATTCCGTTAATGAACTACGGATAGAACTGGTAATTAAAGCGTCTTTCCAACTCGAAACAACCATGTTTTGTTCGATTTTGGCGAAAGCCATACGTACCGCTTCTTCATAAGAAATTAGGTCAATATTAAGTATTTTAGCCAGCCGGTCATCTCGGCATATCACATCAATTTTCATACTATCCACTAAATTAACGGCGAGCTCGTAAGTAGTAGAAGTGACAAAATACAACCAATAAGAAGAAAGACGCGGAGTCATAATCGGGACAGTAGAAATCCAGCGATTTAGATTACGGACTTTGGCGTAACTGAGCAACATTTCTTTGTAAGTCAACACATTTTCGCAGCCAATATCGAAGTTTTTATTGTAGCAATCTTCGCGTAACAATACGCCCGTCAGAAACTGAATGACATTGCGAATGGCGATGGGTTGGCATTTTGAATTCAACCATTTAGGGGCAATCATCACGGGTAATTTTTCTACCAAATCACGGATGATTTCAAAAGAGGCACTACCTGAACCTACTACGATTCCTGCACGAAGCGCGGTCAGTGGAATGGAACATTGATTCAGAATTTGTTCAACATTTAAACGAGAAGCGAGGTGGTCGGAAAGCTTTTCTTTTTTGGTAACAATACCCGTCAAATAGATAATTTGCTGGGCGGTAGAAGCTTCCATATATTCAGAGAAGTGTCGCGCAGTAGTGGCTTCTGCTTCCGCAAAATCACCAATAGAGGAAGACATAGAATGGATTAAATAATAGGCGACATCAAAATTTAAAGGAGCGTGTTCTAAGTCCACTTTTTCTAAAAAATCAACTTCAAAAAAGCTAACATTTGTCCAAGAGGGTTTGAGTTCACTACGGCTTTTATCGCGCACACAGCAGATGACTTCGTGACCAGCTTCCAATAAAACGGGTAGTAGTCTTTTGCCAATATAACCTGTAGCTCCAGTGAGTAAGATGCGCATCTTGTATCCGTTTTATGGTGAAATATTACAGCTACAACATAAAAAGAGATAAGAGGTTCTACAAGAATAAACGGCGTGTTAATTTCACTTTATAGTAAGTGATGAGTCAAAATAGCTTATACCTAATCCTTATTCGTCAGTTAGATTATTTTGTTCAGTAAAAATCTGCTACCTTTAAATAGTATAAGGATCACGTTTTACAATCAACTTCATGCTTTACGACAACCATAATCGCCGTGTCAATTACCTCCGCCTCGCAGTAACCGACCGCTGCAATCTGCGCTGTTTTTACTGTATGCCCGAAGAAGGTATCAAGTATGTCAAGCGCGAACAATTGTTGAGTTACGAAGAAATGGAGCGTATTGTAACCGTAATGGCAAGTATGGGGATTGAAAAAGTACGCATCACGGGCGGTGAACCATTTGTACGACGCGGCATGCTGGAATTTATGCAGCGATTGAAGCAAATAGAAGGGATCAAAAAGATCAATCTCACCACTAATGGCACATTGACCGATGGCATTATTCCTGAACTAAAAAAAATCGTCGCTTCCGTTAATTTAAGTATGGATAGTTTGAATCGCGAACGCTTTTTCGAAATGACGCGCCGCGACGAATTACCCAAAGTTTTACAGACCTTAGATCAGTTACTCGCCAACGATATTCCGACTAAAATTAACTGCGTCGTGATGGCTAACCGCAACACGCAGGATATTTTGCCAATGGTAGAATTGGCTAAAAATCAGCCCGTTAGCGTTCGATTTATCGAAGAGATGCCGTTCAACGGTGCAGGCGCAGCAGAAGATGCAGCGCACTGGAATTATCGAGATATTTTAAGTCATATTAAAACGAAATACCCCGATATTCAGAAAATTCCTGACCCACCTTTCTCCACTTCCGCTAATTATCAGATTCCTAATCATCGTGGTACAGTTGGTATTATTGCCGCTTATAGTCGTACTTTCTGTGGTACTTGCAATCGCATTCGCATGACGCCACAGGGTATTTTGAAAACTTGTCTCTACGACGAGGGTGTATTTAATCTACGTGATATCTTACGTGCGGGCGCGACCAATGAGCAATTGAAAACGACACTATTAGATGCGTTAGGTAGTCGTGCTAAAGATGGCTGGGAAGCAGAGCAACGACGGACGTTTGGAGTCTCGGAGAGTATGGCGACGATTGGCGGATGATTATGGAATCTGCATTTCCACCTTTTCTGTCACTGGATAACTTACACAAGTTAATACCATTCCTACACCTGTTTCGCTATCTGTATGTCCTTCCTGCGTGTACATTTCTACTTTTCCACTAGTACAAGTTCCGGCACAAGTTGTGCAAATTCCACTCAGGCAGCTATAGGGTAAATTGATGTTATTGGCTTCCGCTGCCGCTAAAATTGTTTGCCCAGCGGGGACGTGAACCTGGTGCGTTTCGTCTTGAAATTTTATACTTACCTCACTATCTACGAAGCGGGTAGAATCGGGGCGAAAAGGTTTTTTAATAATAAAAATCTCGCGATGCACTTGCCGTTGAGGAAATTTCATAAATTTTAGAATCATCTGCGCTTTTAGCGCCAATCCTTCTGGTCCACAAATAAAAAGTTGCGCATCTTTTTTAGCAAATTGTAATTCTCGCTTGATTAAATCTTCAAAAAGGTAATTACTAAACCGCGATTGGAGAATTTCAATATTAGAAAAATTGGAAACTGTATTTAATGGATTACTCCACAAATGAATAATTTTTAATTGTTTGGGAAAACGCTCTGCCCAATTTTCTAATTTTTTATTAAAAATAGTATTTGCTGCGTTGCGATTGGCTAAAACGAGTAAAACCCGACTCTTTTGTTCTTCCGTTAAGGTTTGTTTTAATAAAGAAAAGAGTGGCGTAATACCACTTCCACCGCCTACTAATATCACATCGCGACTGGTCTTAGGCTTAGATTCCAAAACAAATTGCCCCGCAGGAGATAATGCAGTCAAACTATCGCCAACTTGAACAGTGCGCGTCAAATAGGTAGAAGCACGTCCATTGGTTTGCCGTTTGACGGTAATGGCAGGAAACTTGTCTATTTTAGGAGTAGAAGAAAAAGAGTAGGAACGACGAAAAGGCTGTGCTGCTAAATCGTTGAAAATCAAGGTGATAGACTGCCCAGCGCGATAAGCGAAATCAGGAGTAGGTACATCAAATTGTAGCGTTACCGTATCAGTAGTTTCCTGAATAATGTTCCGAATTTTTAATTGTATCGTCTTTGCCATAGAAAATAAAGGTAGCTAAATTTTTAAAAGTTGCTAGCCATTTTTTAGCATACAACTTTTGGAGTAACCTATTGTTATTTAAAATTGTTCAACTTAGTCTAAAGTCACTTTTACTAAAAAACAGCAGTCAGTTCAACCAGAAATTTCTAAACTGACTTTTAACTATACGCATATGAAAATAGGCATCGTCTGCTATCCAACCTACGGAGGAAGTGGTGTAATGGCAACCGAACTCGGCATCGGACTAGCAAAAAGAGGTCACGAGGTACATTTTATTACTTATAAGCGCCCCGCTCGTCTAACGCACTTTCACGCTAATGTCTTCTATCACGAAGTTTCAGATGCAGATTATCCATTATTTGAGTACACGCCCTACGATACGGCCCTGGCTAGTAAACTAGTAGATGTAGCAACCAATTCAAATTTAGATTTATTACATGTTCATTACGCTATTCCGCACGCAGCAGTAGCGTATATGGCAAAGAAAATCTTGCTGACGCAAGGTCGTTATTTACCCGTTGTGACTACACTTCACGGTACAGATATTACCTTAGTTGGAACAAATAAATCTTTCTCTCCTGTCGTCGCTTTTTCGATTAATAAATCGGACGGCGTAACCGCAGTTTCTGACAGTTTGCGCGATCAGACCCACGAATATTTTAACATAGAGAACGAGATAAAGGTTATTCATAACTTCATTGATTTTGAACGTTTTTCAAAATCCGATAAAGATCATTTTAAAAAGGCGATTGCACCCGACGGAGAACGCATTCTGACGCACGTTTCTAACTTTAGAAAAGTAAAACGCGTCCAAGATGTCATGCAGATTTTTAAACGGGTGAATGAAAAAATTCCTTCCAAATTGCTATTAATTGGTGATGGACCAGAACGCCAATCGCTGGAAGAACTGTGTCGAGAATTACACCTTTGTTCAGACGTTCGTTTTTTAGGAAAACAAGATGCGATTGAGGAATTACTAGCGGTATCAGATTTATTTTTAATGCCAAGTGCGAGCGAGAGTTTTGGTTTGGCAGCATTGGAAGCGATGGCGTGTCAAGTGCCGGTGATTTCCTCCAACGCAGGAGGAATCCCAGAAGTAAATATTCAAGGCAAAACAGGTTTTCTCAGCGATGTTGGAAACGTAGATGAAATGGCTAAAAACGCCATTCATATTTTAGAAGATGAAGAGCGTTTGCAGCAATTTAGACAGAACGCAGTGGAACAAGCGAAGCGATTTGATATTAATAATATTTTGCCACAGTATGAGGAATATTATGAAGCGATTTTGGCGACGGCGGTGTATTGACGAATTATTGGTAATAGGTCAAATCCATTGATTTACGTATCGGATACCTCAAAGGTATCCGATACGTGTAACTACTCCTAAACTGGTTCAACTCACTACTGAATTATGAATAATTTATCCCGAAACATTTCGGAAGAAATGATGAATGGAAGCAATTTTTAGCGTATTAAAGATATACTTCCTGTTTTTATCTCCACATAACCCGTATTCAAATCTAAATATTTCAAAACTCCATAATACACACCCGCAGCAGCGGTTTCATTCCTAAATTTCCCATCCCAAAATTGATTCGCATCAGTCGTTTGGAAAACTAATTCACCCCAGCGATTGAAGATCGAAAATTGTCGCAATTCAAGGTTCTTTCCAAACCACTGATAAACGTCATTTATGCCATCTCCATTAGGAGAAAATGCAGTAGGCAGATACAAATTAGCAGGTTCAAAAACGATGTCGATTTCGTAAAAGCAACGCGTTTTACAACTAGAATTTTTATTGATAATTAATTCATAATCAATTGGTTGTGATATATTTAAAATTGGATTAGGGCAATCGGTACAGCTCAATCCATTTATCGGTTGCCATTCATAAGTACTGCCTATTCCGCAAGCATCAAGTTGAAAATCACTGTCTGCGACAATCGTTATTTTTTGCGCTTCTGGGGCGATAGTTTCTACAGTAGGGAAAACTTGAATTTGTTGCGCGAGCGTATCACTTCCTACCTCATTTTTGACAATCAAATTAATCGGAAATGTACCCGCTGTCGAGTAGCAAATTTGCGGTGGATCAGCTTCCGTAAAACGTTCAATCGAACCGTTGGGAAATTGCCATTCGTAACTAGTCGGCGAGAAATTAGAAAAGTTAGTTAAAGACACACAATCGCCTACGCAAAGCAAGCTGTCCGAAAGCACGAAATTAGCTACTGGCTTCCGCAAAACTTCGATACTAATTTCACATTTCACTTCACAACCTGCCGCATTGCGGGCAGTAATTTGATAATCAATATTTTCTGCTGCGGTAAAAATTGGATTAGGGCAATCCCAACAACTCAACTGATCGCGCGGAAACCAATTGTAGGTGAAGTTTTCGCCTTGCGCGCAAGCGTTAAGTTCAATTTCTACCTTTTCATTTATAGTCAACTGTTGCGTAGCAGGAAAACTTAATTCCATAGCTGGCAGCACTTCAATAAAGTCCGTTTTATAAATTGTATCTGCGCGTAAACAACTACTCGAAAGCATTTCTACAGCGTATATTCCAGGTTCTGAATAACAAATTTCAGGCGGAGGAAAACGCGTACTAAATTCAGGTTCGCCGCCGATAAAATGCCATTCAAAGTCATCAGGAATTTGTAAGTTGTAAGGTTCAAATTTTATACATTCGCCAGCACAGATGACTTGCCGATCGACGCGAAAATCGGGTACTTCATTTCGGAAGAAACAGAAGTCGGGTTCCATATAAAAATAGCTGAATAATATTCCAGAACCGCCGCAGTTCATATTGTATTCCGCAGAAAGTTTGTAACACTTGCCAATCGCCTCGCCCTGTACCGTTTTTTTGATGAAATAACAGATAGTCTCTTCGCCAGGTCGCCCAATCAATTCTCCATCAAATGGAAAACTCAGCGCACCAAAAGGTAGGGCGCGTTCAATTAATTTTTCAAAAATTAAAACGGGATTTTCATCACCTTCGCAGTTGACCTCTTCGATACGAATCAGCGCATTTTGTACTAATTCATTATCGCTTTGCGAACCCATCATCTGAATACCTACTTCCAAACAACCTGCAGGAATACCAGGACGTTCCGTTTCGGCAGAGACGAGTGCGCCGCTGTCGGCGTTGAAAGGAGAAAAAATAGAAAGGGTAGGCGTACAGGAGTTGCTTTGGGCAACGGTTGGTTTCCAATTAATTACAACGAAAAATATTAATATGATGAATTGAATTCGCAATAGCAATGGCTAATTTTATTAGTTAACCAAAATTGCGGAAAAAGGATTAAAAGATGAATAAAGATTATTGAAACTGGTAAGTAGTTGACTATTTTATGCATCATCAAGTCTGCAACACCCCTACATTAAATTTCTCCACTTCTGCATTATTTGCCGCCTCAATCCCCATTGAAATCACTTTCCGTGTTTCCAACGGATGAATAATCGCATCGACCCACAATCGCGCTGCTGCGTAATAAGGCGTGGTTTGTTCGTCGTAGCGACCTTTGATTTTATTAAATAGTTCTTTTTGTTTGGCTTCGTCCACTTCTTCGCCTTTCGCTTTCATGCTACTCACTTGGATTTGCATTAAAACCTTTGCTGCTTGTTCGCCGCCCATCACGGCAACTTTAGCCGTAGGCCAAGCGACAATCAGACGCGGATCGTAGGCTTTACCACACATGGCGTAATTACCTGCGCCGTAGGAATTGCCCATGATAACAGTAATTTTTGGGACAGTTGAGTTAGAAACTGCACTTACCATTTTTGCGCCATCTTTAATAATGCCACCGTGTTCGGAGCGTTTGCCAACCATAAAACCCGTTACGTCGTGGAGGAAAACGAGTGGAATTTTCTTTTGATTACAATTCATAATAAAGCGCGCCGCCTTATCCGCCGAGTCACTATAAATCACGCCACCAAATTGCATTTCGCCCTTCTTATTTTTAACGACCTGTCGATTATTCGCAACGATACCGACTGCCCAACCGTCAATCCGCGCGTAGGCACAAAGGATGGTTTGACCATAGCCTTTTTTATATTCGGTCATTTTAGACTCATCCACGAGGCGTTTCAAAATCTCGCGGCTATCATAAGGTTTGGCGCGACTATCAGGAAAGATTTCTAAAATCTCTGCTGGTTTTTCTTTTGGTAAGCGCGGCTTAGCGCGATCAAATCCTGCTTTCGGAAAGTGTCCAAATTTATCGACTAATTCTCTAATCGTATCCAAGCATTCCGCATCGTCTTTCATTTTATAATCCGTCACCCCACTGATTTCGCTTTGCGTCGTTGCGCCACCGAGCGTTTCTTTGTCTACGTCCTCTCCAATTGCTGCTTTAACCAAATAAGGCCCTGCTAAAAAGATCGAACCTGTACCATCGACAATCAATGCTTCATCCGACATAATCGGCAAATACGCGCCGCCCGCTACACAACTACCCATAATCGCCGCAATCTGCGGAATACCCGCCGCTGACATCTTCGCGTTGTTGCGAAACATTCGTCCAAAGTGTTCTTTATCAGGAAAAATTTCGTCTTGCATTGGTAAAAACACGCCTGCACTATCGACTAAATAAATCGTTGGTAAGCGATTCTCCATCGCAATTTCTTGCGCCCGTAAATTCTTTTTACCCGTGATTGGAAACCACGCACCAGCCTTTACCGTCGCGTCATTCGCAACAATCATGCACTGTCTGCCTTGCACATAACCAATTCCCGTAATTACGCCGCCTGCGGGACAACCACCGTGTTCTTTATACATTTCATAACCTGCAAATGCGCCGATTTCGAGAAATTCGCTGTCTTTATCAATCAAATAATCCACCCGTTCACGGGCAGTCATTTTACCTTTGGCGTGCTGCTTGGCGATTTTTTTCTCGCCACCGCCCAATTTGATTTTGGCAAGTCGGAAGTTGAGTTTGCTTACGAGTTGTTTGTTAACGTCCTCGTTTTTACTGCGGTTGATGTCAATTTTTGCCATGCAAGTGTGGTTGAATTTGGAAATGGTTTGGTTGAGTTTAGGCTATTTTATTGGACTGCGAATCTACGAAAAAAGCGTAGTCATTTTTATCGATTTCTCTAAACTTACAACCAGCTTAAATGATTTTTGTTAATGCATTTGCATATAAATTTCAATAGATAGAAAAAATAGTGCTTACTTGCATCATAAAACTGCGCGTAGTTTTAACCTAAAATGGCGTCCAAAAAAATACATGCAACCGTACAACTTTCCTTATTTTATTACCCTTTTCTCCATTGCACTCGCGGGGGCCTGCTATCTATATTTCTCTTTTCATCGGACTTGGATTATTTGGGGTAATATATTACTCTTTGTATTAGGTGCGGTGCGGGTCGCTACGGAGTATGCAATTCATCAAATCGAGTCTTTTGAATTAGCAAATATCCTTGCTACTTTCCATAGTATGGTCGCGTTTACAATGGGTATATTCCTCTGGGTATGCACCTATTTTTATATCCGCCCGCTACGTAATTGGCGATACGAACGTAAGTTTCATTCCATTCTAATGCTACTGATTACCGTCCTTTCTAGCATTCATTTTTATTCCTTATACTACCGTTTACCCTATCAGTTGATTACCGAAAAAGTGGATGAAAAATGGACTTATATTGCGATGACTGGAAGTTTGGCGCTTACCTATATCAATGCCTTAACGCTGGTGTTTTCGTTTATTATTGTTTTATTATTTGCGACAGATATTATTCGAACTAGACGTAAGATGCTTTTTAAAACAGTGCTTACACTATCTTATCTGATTGTGCCTACCTTTTTTATTTCTTTTGTACATAATACGGAGCAACAAGTACCAAATGCTGGTTTTATTTTTCTTTCGCAAATTGTTATCGTTAGCTGGTTTTGTTCCGATTACCGACTATTTCGAAATACGTTTTCCACTGCGATCCAAGACATCCTCAATTCAGTTGCAGATTTGACGATCTATACGAATCTTCAACTGAATATTCAGTTTGCCAATACGGCTACGCATGAGTTGTTTACACAAAAATCAGCATTAACGACTATTCATAATGTATTAGCGCATTATAGCACTGAATCAATAGGTGTAGTCAAGCAGCAGATTATCCAACTTATTCAAGAACAAATAGATAAACACGAAATTGAAATTAATATAAGTGGACGTAAATATTACCTAGTCATTCAAAGTGAACCTTTTTATCGTTCCAACCAGCATATCGGTTATATTTTTATCATGAATAATGTAACTGAATTGCGTCACAATCAGGAGTTACTGAAATATTCTAACCAAACCAAAGATCAGCTTTTTGCGATTATCGGACACGATTTGCGTAAGCCAACCCTTGCTTTTCGGGGTATCAGCAGTAAAATTAACCATCTCCTTGCTCGCGATGACTTTCGCTCTTTACAACAACTGGGAAAGCATTGGGAATCTGCCGCGAATTCGCTCAATCACCTAGTCGATAATTTACTCAAGTGGGCGATGCAACAACGAAATATTATGCCCTATACGCCCGAGCGTATTGAGCTTTCCCTTGCCTTGCTGGATAGTATTGAGCCATTGCAAAATATGCTAGATGATAAAAACATTAAACTGACCGTCGGTATTCCTGATAACATGCAGGTGTTAGCTGATTTTAATGCTTTATTAACCATCATGCGTAATATCCTAGATAACGCCATCAAGTTTACACCTGAAAATGGACAAATTGTGGTAGAAGCAAAAGCAATTTCAGAAGGAGTACATATCAGTATCAGTGACTCAGGAATTGGTATGAATGACGAACAAATCAACGAATTATTTACGATTCGGAAAGGAAAAAGTCGGAAAGGAACGGCGGGCGAGAGCGGAACAGGCATTGGATTGAGTCTTGTCAAAGAACTTGTGCAAACAAATCAAGGCAAGCTGTCGGTCACTAGCCAACCCAACCAAGGAACGACGATCAATATTATCTTACCAAATTCTGCTTGATGGTTTATTAAAATTACAACTAGTCCGAATTTTTTTTGTTGATCTGTCCTTCAATATCAGAAAAAAAGAACTTACTTACACCTTGAGAACGAATTGCCCATAAAATTGCATGTAGTTTTTAATCAAACAAGCGTCCAACAAATACATGCAGCCGTACAATTTTCCTTATTTTATTACCCTTTTCTCCATTGCACTCGCGGGAGCCTGTTATCTCTATTTCTCTTTTCATCGGACTTGGATTATCTGGGGTAACATCTTGATGTTTATCTTATGTATGATTCGGATTACAACTGAATATGCGATTCACTTGGTAGATAATCTTGAGATAGCGGAACACATCGCAACTTTTCATAGTATAACTGCAACTTTGAATGGTTACTTTTTGTGGACATGTGTATATGTGTACATTCGACCGCTGCGCCCTTGGCGACACGAAGCAAAATTTAATAATATATCTATTGGTGTCGTCATTACTTTATTTTTAGCTCATACTTATCCACTTTATCATCGTATTATTTACCAGTTACTTCCAGAGAGAATGGACGGTCACTGGGTGCATACTACAAATCATGATACATTCTGGTTATTTTATGCTTTAGGAATAGTTTCAGTGTTTTCGCTGGCGACCGTAGCCATTTTTATTTATGATATTATTAAAACCAAACGAAAAGTAGTATTCAAAACCATTTTATTAATTTCTTTCTTTGTCTTACCAACCTTATTGGCTAAACTCGTTTACATTGAAACCCCCAATCAAGATTATCAAATCCCTAACGTGGGTTATATTTACCTCATTCATGTTACTATTGTCAGTTGGTTTTGTTCCGACTATCGCTTATTTCAAAGTGGATTTGATGGCGCAACTAAAGATATTTTAAACTCTATCGCCGATCTGACTATTTACACCAACTTAGATTTTAGAGTGCAGTTTATTAATCAGGCTGGAAAAGACTTCTTTGATTTAACGACTCCAAACATTAAAATTCCTGAATTATTAGCAGCTTATGCCACCTTGACTTCCAAAGAAGTGCATACTGCCATAGAGCAACTATTATCGAACCAGCAGGATGGTTATGAGGTCGATTTACATCATACCGAGCGTACGATGCGCGCACGTTTACAATGTAAACCCTTTATGCGTGGTCAGGAGCAGATTGGCTATATTTTTATCATTCACGATCTGACTGATTTGCGTACCAATCAAGAGCTACTGGAACGTGCCAATCAAACCAAAGATCAACTTTTTGCTATTATTGGACACGATTTGCGTAAGCCAACCCTTGCTTTTCGGGGTATTAGTAGTAAAATTAATCGCCTCCTCGCCCGCGATGATTTTCATTCTCTACAACAACTGGGACAGCACTGGGAAAGTGCTGCCAACTCACTCAATCACTTAGTTGATAACCTACTCAAGTGGGCGTTGCAGCAACGGGATGTTCTACCTTACCTGCCTGAGCGCATTGAGCTTTCCCTTGCCTTAATGGATAGCATTGAGCCATTACAAAATATGTTAAACCATAAAAATATTAAATTGACAGTCGATGTTCCTGATAATACGCAAGTACTAGCTGACTTTAATGCCTTATTGACCATTATGCGCAATGTCATAGATAATTCCATCAAGTTCACGCCCGAAAATGGGCGAATTAGGGTAGAAGCACAAGCAACTTCTAAACGAGTACAAATCAGCATCCGCGATACAGGAATTGGTATGAACCATCAACAAGTGGAGGCATTATTTACGATTCAGAAAGGAAAAAGCAGAAAAGGAACTGCTGGCGAGAGCGGAACGGGAATTGGATTAACGCTAGTCAAAGAACTCGTGCAAACGAATCAAGGGGAACTGTCGGTCACGAGCCAACCCAATCAAGGAACAACGATTAATATTGTCTTACCGAACGCTGCTTGACCGTTCACCTTTGAAATATGACCATTCACCAAATTTTCACCAAATTAATCTGCATGCTTTTTATTTTTTCTAAACAAACAGCCAAATTGCTTACTCAAAGAATAACACCTTAATTATTTACCTCAGAAATAAATGTTACTCCATTTTTGTTTTTATAGTTTTACTTGAATCCTTTTTGATTTTATCTATTGTACAACACGCTTCCAAAGATGAAAAATGCACTGTTTAAAAAACGTAATTTTTGCGCAACCAATTATTATTATGATGTCTAACGAATTATCGATTTTAATCGTTGAAGATGATTTTTCATTTGCTTTGGAATTAGAAATGCTAGTCGAAAAGATTGGCTATCGAGTACACGCCAAAGTGGATAACTCCGCCGAAGCCCTCGAAATCATGCTAACCGATCCACCCGATTTGGTGCTGATGGATATTGACATCCGGGGCAGATTGACTGGTTTGGAAGTAGCAGAAAAACTTGCCCATCTAGATATTCCAGTATTATTTATCACTTCTTTCCGCGATCAGGCAACCTACGAGCGGAGTCAACGCGCTGGAGGAGTGGGCTACGTCGTGAAACCCGTAGAAAGTTACACTTTACGCACGACGATTAACTCCGTGATTCGTTCGCTAAAACACGAATCCGCTGGCATGGAAAACGAAAAGGATTCTTTTTTAAACAAAGAATTTCTCTATTTCAAACGCCGCAATGTGTACGAAAAAATAGCCATTGACAAGATCACTTATATCAAAGCAAATGATAATTATACGAGGGTGTTTGGGCTAGAGGAAGAATTTCATTCTACGCTGCGGATGAGCGAATTAATGGAAATATTACCCGAACGAGACTTTTTTCAAATCCATCGCAGTTTTATTGTGAATATGAATCATGTTTCGCGAGTAGAAAGTTTGGGGACGCACCTGTGGGTAAAAGGAGTAATGCTTCCCGTTAGTCGGCGAAATAAGAAGGAGTTATTTATGAGAGTTAATTTACGAAAATAACTATTTGATTACGCTTTTTAATGCCGTTCGCCAAAAAATAACTACCACTCACCAAAAAT
The DNA here is from genome assembly GCA_045106545.1 of Saprospiraceae bacterium. Classification (GTDB taxonomy): domain Bacteria; phylum Bacteroidota; class Bacteroidia; order Chitinophagales; family Saprospiraceae; genus JBGCES01. Next base: position 122 of record JBGCES010000466.1, on the reverse strand, counting down.
AAATATTAATCATATTAATGTTTTAATATTAGTATTACATTTGGGCGATGGGGCAAATTTATTGACGAATCACACAAGAATCCGATTTCTGAAGTCAACAGATCTGAATTATCATCATTTTT
>JBGCES010000465.1:0-1962 GCA_045106545.1 Saprospiraceae bacterium | reverse complement strand
GATTCTGACTGTCCTTGCAACAACGTCAACATTCCTAATCTAACTTTCAATCAGGATGGTAATGGCGCAGCTGTTCCCAATTTTGCTGATGCATCTAGTTTATGGTCAAACTACGGTATCACGGTTTCGACTAGCCATGCGGATCGAATTCCTTTGATTTACAACTCTGAATCTTCTGCTGGAAGTGATCCTGATTTGCGTGCGCCAAATATGGACTTTGGTGGTTTAGGTGTAGGAGACGGCGGGAAAGCTGGTGAGATTGGTCAGAACGACACAGGCAAGGGTAATTTAATTGTAATATCTACTTCTACTACTGATAACGGTAATGGTGATTATTCTGGCGGTGGAAGTATATATTTTGACTTTGCAAATGTTGTAAATATATTTTCGATCGAGGTGATTGATGTTGACTACGGTGAGGTAGATAACTTTGTACGTTGCTATGATTATAATAATGCTGTACTTTCCGAGCGACCTTTGATTGCCTACGGGGACAATAGTTACCAGACGGTCTTGATCGATCAGTCTGGTGTTTCGCGTATGGAAATTCATTTTGATGGATCGGGGAGTATCGCATCCATGCAGTTCTGTGAAGATACCGATCCTGCTGGTGCGGAAACACCAGAAGCTAAGTTGGTAGGTAAAGTATGGAATGATAAAGACGGCGATGGTTTTCAGAGTTCATCTGAACCAGGTCAGCCTAATGTGGAATTAGAACTTGAAGATGATGAGAATCATAAACTGGCAGTAACAACTACTGATGAAGATGGTGAATATACATTTGAAAATCTTTCTCCGGGAGATTATAAAATAAAAGCTAAAACACCTAGTGGAAGTATAAAAACCTTTTCAGCAGGTAGCCCAACGTTGGATGATGAATCAGAAGTAAAAACGCTTGGAGAAGATGTTACCATTGGTTCAATGAATTTTGGCTTTGCAGTTGAGATTTGTAATAATGGAATTGATGATGATAATAATGGATTAACTGATTGTGATGATCCTTATTGTAGCGGTGTAGGAGCTACGGAAGTAATGGTTGAATCAGTGAGCATAGATTTTCCTGAAAATGCAACTGGACTGCCAGACGCTCAAACCTCAGAAGTATATGATGGTAGTGACCGTCTGGTACTCGATCTAGGTCAAACCGTAGCAGCAGGAGACACATATAGTATAGTATGGAAACGTAAAGACTATGGTACGGCTGGTACTGCTATTGTTTACATTGACGAGAGTAGTGACAATTCAAATTGGACAATTCAAGCTCAATCTATTTCTACTACGGAAGATACTGATTTAGTTACCGACCAGCTTACTGCGTCGGTTAATACGCGTTACATTAGACTATCACAAGAAAATGGCTCTGGTGATGATTTTGATTTCGATGCAGCTTATTCTACCATTGCTTGTGGGATAGTTGAAGAAATTTGCGATAATGGCATCGATGATGACAATGATGGTTTAGTAGATTGTGACGATCCCGATTGTTCCGTGATGGAAAATACGGGTATGGAGATCCCAAATCCCGCTTTTACTTACCCAATTTTGTTAGAAGGAAGTACCGCACAGAAATTAGCAAGTGGTAGTACGGAAGTGGATAACTGGGTGGCTAGTATCAATAGCCCCTGTATGTACTACATTAAAGATACCGAAGATCGTGTGAATAACCCAGAGGGTGATTATTTCGTCTGGTTATCTGATTACAACGATTGTTTTATTAGCACCGATAACTTTGAGCAAAACGCCTTAGTAGATGGTGAAGAATACACCATTTCTTTCCACGCAGCAGCTTGGTCTATTTCGCTTGATGCAAGTTGCGAACCTGATGGTGGTGCGGTTACGCAGGGCTCTGGATTGGTGTATATGGAATTAGAAGATAATGCAGGAAATTATACTACCGTTGCTACCCATAGTTTGCCAGTGAGTCCGTCTTGGACAGAATTAAGCTGGGAGCGTATTTCTTAT
>JBGCES010000464.1:0-4151 GCA_045106545.1 Saprospiraceae bacterium | reverse complement strand
ACCATAAATTACCCTTTTTATCTTCCAAAATAGAAAAGAAACGGCTCTCGCTCACGCCCGCTGTGACATTCGTGAACGTAGCTCCATCGTACTTAATCACTCCGGCAAAAGTAGCAAACCAAATATTGCCGTGGCTATCTTCGATGATGTTGCGGGTGATGGCACTGGGGGCGTTTTTAATTAAGGTCGTATCGACTGTCGCTATGGGTGGAAAGATATTGGATAATTCGCTTTTCAACTGGTTACGCTCCACTTTAGCGATTGCGGACTGGTCTTTTTCTTTGCAACTGATAAAGACAATGCAGAGTATGAACAAGAAGCGAAAATAAGTCTGGTTTTTCATGTTTTAATCATTTTGCAATCACCCCTGGATTGATACCCGTTTCTAAATTAAAATTATCGCCCACCGAACCGACAACGGCATCTGCTCGCTCTAAATGTAGTAAATTTTTCAATTCATACAAGGCATGAATGCCTGTACAGTGTGCTCCGATGATTTTTTTTACACCAAAACGCTGCATTTGGCTAGCAGTCCATTCCAAATGCTCGTCGGTAGCATTGACGAGGTGAAAGCCGCCAATTAAAGTGAATACGGTTTGATCATAAATTTTAGAAGTGATGTGTTCCAGCGTATTGATGACACCCGCGTGTCCGCAACCTGCAACTAGTACAAAACCTTGTTCAGTATGAATGGCGAGGGATTGATCTTCAGGAATATTATCAATCACGCTGCCGTCTTTAGTCGCTATTTTTGCTCTACCACCATAATTTTTTTCGGGATGAATTCTCGCTATCGGCCCAGTAATCCAAACACCCGGAAATAATTCATGTTCCTGCTCGTAAATGATAAAAGTAACGCCATCTTTTTCCAATTCCTCTTTGCGCTCCTGCATGCGATTTCTAAAATTAATGCGCTGCTGAAAAATACCCGCTCCTACGTGAATTCTAGAGATCGCTTGCGGATTTTGCTTTTTCAATTCTTCTCGCAAGCGCAATAAGCCGCCCGTATGATCACCATGATTATGACTCAGAAAAACATCTTCCACATCCGACAAGTCAATCCCTAATTCTTCCGCATTATTTAATACCGTTTCAGGTTTGCGCCCCGTATCAAATAAGATTTTTTTGCCATCCACTTCCACTAAAGCGGAATAACCCCATTCGCCTATTCCTTGATTCGCCAGCATGGTAGATAAGGTCGTTATTTTTAAATCGGCCACCACTGCTGGTTCGATTTGATAATGGGCTGGCTTCGCGTAATTATCTTTTTGAGATTCAGAATGCTGGCATTGAATGCAAAGAAATAAGAATAACATCAAGCTGAATGTATAGGTAAATTTCATCTTTTTTATCCTAAATTAATAGGGCGATATGAGATTTAGGAATTTGAGATTGTTATTAACAAATCATTAGGAATGAATGAACGATTTGCAACTACCAACTACCAACTTAAATACTACCAACTAGACCTTCTTTATACATTCATAAACCGCATCGCGCAATGCTTTCTCTCTCGGATCGTCAAACAAGTAAAAGCCACATTTATTCATGGTATATGCGAAGCTCAACTGTGCATCTGGATCGGCAAAACCGAAAGAGCCGCCCGCGCCGGGCGTACCATAAGCTTTGCTACTACTGCCAAACTGAAACTCAGGTGATGGTTTGAGGTAACCCAACGCATAGGCCGTTTTGATGTGTAGTACTTGATCCATACTGCCATTGGTTGGGGTAGTTGCTGGTTGTTCTAAGGCAGCAAGCGTCGTGGGTTTTAGACCGAGTATTTTTCCGCCAGTGGCAAATTCAGAATAGGCTTTAGCGACGCTTCTCGCATTGCCAATTCCGTTTGCGGCAGCGATTTCAATGCGTTGTAATGCTGGCTTATTGTAATTGCCCGTTTTGCCGAGAATAATTGGATTCATAAAAGAACGAGCGGTAAGCGATTTGGGATTTAAAAAATGGCGCACAAAGCCAAAGGGCATCTTATTTAGGTTAAATAACATTTGCCACGGCTTATTTCCTTTAATAGTCGCTAGTCGAGAGCGAGGAATATCGTCGGGTAAGCCAATATAAAAATCAAGCCCTAGCGGCTTTGCAATTTCGTCGCTAAAGTACTGCCCAATCGTTCTTCCTTGCGGATCGGCGCGACGGATGATTTCGCTTTCATACCAACCCAACGAAATGCCATGATAGCCGTGTTTTTCGCCTGGTGTCCACGCGGGTTTTTGTATTCCGATTGCCGCTGCGAGTGCATCAGGATTACCCAGCTGTTCCAAACCTAGTGGTTCATCAATTGCGCATAATCCAGCTTGATGACTCAACACTTGCCGAATAGTAATCTCGGCTTTGCCATTGGCAGCAAACTCTGGCCAGTATTGAGTGACTGGATCATCATAATCAAATAATCCTTGCGAATGCGCGTGCGCCATCGCCATGGAAGACACGCCTTTGGTGGTCGAAAAAACAATCGACATCGTATCTTCTTCCCAAGCCGCGCCAGTCGCTTCATCTCTGATGCCACCCCACAGATCAACGACTTTTTCGCCGCGATAAAATGCGCAGCAACTCGCTCCCAATTCTCCTCGCTTTTTGAAGTTTTCCGCGAAGACGGCTTTTACTTTTTCAAAGCCTGATTTGACTGTGCCTTTAGGTGTTTGATGATTCATGATTGGTTATAAGTTTCTGTTTCCGTGACGAGTAAAATGTACCGCCATAGTAAAGTCGTTTTTTTACGCTAACCAACCAAATTTCACAAAAAGAAATGACATTTATTCATTTTTATGAACTTTTGTGGTTTGTATTTGTCATAATGATAGCAATACTATTATAATAAATAGTATTACTTATAAAAATTAAATTTCTTAGTATTTACTATCTCACCATTTAAAATTACAATCATGAAAAACACCATCTCGTTTTGTACCGTAATTTTTTTACTTCTAATGAATGCAACCGCTTTTGGACAACAAGCTACGATTTCGCAGCAGCTGCCAATTAGTACCGTAATGGATGTTCTTCCAGATGAAATGAAGCATTTAGTAGGTGATGTGATGCAGGCAATAGAAAAGGATTTAGCTGAACTCAGCCAGAATCTTCCAATGGAAGCTGGTGATTTTCCAGAAGGTTCACTAGAGGTTGAAATCTCTCTTGAGATTGTATATACCAGTGGAATTGCCCCTGTCACTAGACCAGAATCGATCTATCCCGTAGCATTTGTTGGTAATCGAGGGAACGGAATCTTTAGCTATGCAGCACCCGTAAATAAGCAAAATTTCACATCTGCCAATACTCAATCTATCGTCTATGTAGCTAATCAGCCGGATTGGATGGAACTGTGTCAGAAAGGTTGGAATTTAGATGGTACGAAGTATTCTCCCACTTCTACGGTTGGCGATTGGCAGTTTAGAATAGGTCGGGATGAAATGTAAGATGGCAATTATCACTATCGGAACTGGTTTTGAGTGCTAAGGTTTCCCAGATAGACAACGGCTGCTCGTCGAGTTATACGCTTTACGAACAGCCGTTATTTTTTTTATTCTTTTATAGCAGTGAACAACATCGTCCAATTGGTTTCCCATTCCTTTTTTATTTCGTCATAATAGGCTTGCTCCCATAATGCAGTATCCACGGATGTCTTTTTCCAGATAAATCTCAATTTGACTTCTTGATTATTATAGATTTCTTTACCAAAAAATTCTCCAATCCCATTTTTGAATGCTCCTACAACCTGTTCTTTTAATCCAATTTCTGGATGAGCCGTATCTGCCCAATAAATGGTCCATTCATTTGATACTGGGTTGAGCATTCGAATACTAAGTCCAATAAACTCCTCTCCAAAATAGGAAGATTTCATTTCGTCCATTAAACCTAATCCGTTTAAGATAGGCTTGGTTTCCATTTCTGCTTGGAATTCAATCCATTCCTCACAGTTCTTTAAACGTTCTTTTAATCTTCTATTTAGAACAGACCATCTTCCGATCAGAAAATCAAAATTTTGAATGGCTATCATTACTTAATTTTTAGAATTTACGAATTTGGGGAAAGTTGATTTCTTTTCAGTATGATTTAATCTGCGTACTCCAATTCATAGTAATGATTTAGATAAGAATCCCAATCAGGATTGTCTGCTTGCTCTAAGACATGTTCCACCCACA
>JBGCES010000463.1:0-5199 GCA_045106545.1 Saprospiraceae bacterium | reverse complement strand
GGTCACGAAGGTGTATTACAAGATAAGGTGTCAATCCAGTTAGAAAATTGTTGAACTGTCTCGTAGCAAAAACACCGGACACTAAACAGTGAACCATGTCCGCTAAAAAGAAACCCTACTACGGTAAGCGAACTCAAAAACAAGTACTCAAGGAGTATTTTAATTCCTCCGCCTCCATGAACGAATTAAGTCAACTTCATGGCATTTTAGGTAGCAATACAGTTGGTGATTGGATCAAAAAAAATGAACATTTGCATCCAGAAAAATTATCACAAAAAAAGAAACAAGTAGCTACCATGAAAGAACAACAAATTCGCAAAAAACGCTATAAAACCAAACAACAAATACGTATTGGAGAATTAGAAAAAGACTTAGAACGCGCTCAGCAACGAGTTCGTTTCTACACGATGGCTTTAGAGGTTATCAACGACCTTGCAAAAGAACTGACCCAAGTAGACCTTTTAAAAAAAACTGGACACGAATTGTCCGTGTGGTCAGTGAATGCAAAGTGATGAGTATCCAGCGTTCGTGCGAAGAATTGGGCTATCAGCGTTCTACCTATTACGAAATTAAGACTAATAAGAAACGGGCTGCTGAGCGTGAAGCTGCTGTAGAATCATTCGTCTTAGCCGAAGTCAAAAAAATCAGAGTAGAAATGCCAAAACTTGGCGGTAAAAAGCTCTATTTCAAAATCAATCAGTTGGAACAACGAAAATTATATAAATTTGGTGAACGAAAGTTTTTTGCTATTCTGCGTAAGCATAATCTACTTGTACGTAGGCGCAGAAAACGAGTAAAAACAACAGATAGTAGCTTATGGCATGGTCAATATGATGACCTACGGAAAGAACTAGTTCCTACCCGACCAGAACAATTATGGGTGGCAGATATTACCTATTTTAGAGTAACGAACGGTTTTGTTTATGGTCATCTAATTACAGATGCATATTCTAAAAAAATTGTGGGGTATACCGTATCCGCCGATATGAAAGCCACCTCTACCCTACGAGCATTGAAAATGGCTTTGAATAATCGAATGTATACAGATAAACTGATTCATCATTCTGACCGTGGACTTCAATACTTATCAAAGGTATACACCAAATACCTGAAAAAGCGCGAAATATCCATTAGCGTAACCCAAGATGGTAGCCCATACGATAACGCAGTCGCCGAACGAATCAATGGAATACTAAAGAGTGAATTTGGATTAGATGAAACCTTATCCAATTTACAACAAGTCCAACATGTCATGAAAAAAGCGACCCAAATCTATAATGACCAACGCCCACACTGGAGCAATCAATTACTAACCCCTAATCAAATGCATGCACAACAATCTAGAAAAATTATTACTTATCATCGACCGATTAAAACTTTATCGAAAATAGCCTAATATTAATTTTTTCTTTTAGCAAACGCCCTCATTTGAGGGCGGGCGTTTGCTAAAAGAAAAAATCAAACCCCAACAAGCCTTAATTATTAACCTGTCTGGTTTTTGTGCAACAAGACAATGGAGACCCATCTTCTTAATGGACTACATCCATGATATGGAATTGAGAAAAGTGATTTTTGCTGCCACCAATAAAAGCGAGGAGTTTAACCAGTTTGCCAATTGGGTCGCCTTTGCCAATAAAACGATTCCCGAAAATTTAAAGCACGAACAAAGCAAAATCATCAAATACAATCACCTAGTGGCGAATATGATAATGCTTTACAATGTGGACAGTATGACCCGAGTGTTCAATGACTTGATCGAGGAAGGTTATGAAATTACAGCAGAAATAATTGATGCCTTCGCCCCTTATCGAACCGAGCATATTAATCGCTTTGGTAGCTACTCCCAGCATGTTAAACGGGAGTTGTTACCGCTTCAACATCAGTTAAACGTGATTATTAGACGAAAATAGGGCAAATGTTAAGATTTGGAGGATTTTACACGGTTAGTTGCCTGACCTCGTAATGGACTCGATTCTACGATATTGAGTAGTTTATATTGTTCTTGAAAATCGAGATAAGTAGTTCTGATGCCTGTTTCTAAAGAAATAGAAGGTTTCCAACCTAAATTTCTTAGTCTCGACGAATCCATCAGTTTCCGAGGAGTACCATCTGGTTTAGAAGTATCTAATTTCAACTCCCCATCATATTGCACAACCCTTTTTATAAGTTTAGCTAATTCTAAAATCGTAATTTCTTTACCTGTGCCAACATTGACAAATTGATTTTCATCGTAATTATTCATCAAAAATAGGCAAGCATCTACCAGATCATCAACATGCATAAATTCTCTGTAAGGACTGCCAGTACCCCAAATTTCCACTGAAGGAAGGTTATTAATTTTGGCTTCGTGGAATTTCCGCATTAAGGCAGGTAAGACATGCGAATGTTGCAAATGGTAATTGTCATTGGAGCCGTATAAATTAGTAGGCATTGCGCTAATAAAATGGGAGCCATGCTGTGTTCTATAATTTTCTACGAGTTTTATTCCCGCAATCTTAGCAATGGCATATGGTTCATTGGTGTGTTCCAAATAGCCAGATAATAGTGCTTCTTCTTTCATTGGTTGCTTTGCCATTTTTGGATAGATACAGGAGGAACCAAGGAATAGTAATTTCTTTACCTCATAGAGATAACTTGCATGAATAACATTCGCCCCGATCATTAGATTATCATAGATGAAATCCGCTCGATACTGATTGTTTGCTAAAATACCGCCTACCTTAGCCGCTGCTAAAAATACATAATCAGGTTGTTCCTGTCGGAAAAATTCAAAAACTGCTGCTTGATTTCGCAAGTCCAATGCCTTTGAACTTCTGAGTATGAGCTGTTCGTATCCACCTTTTCTAAGTTTTCTAACCAGTGCTGAACCAACCATCCCTCTGTGTCCAGCCACATATATTTTAGCGGTCTTTTTCACTTATTCATATTGTTTTAGTGTAGTAAATCCTTGTTCTATCAAAGTTTGATCTCGTTCAAATAATTCTAAATCTGCTTCTACCATTTCGGCAATCATACTATCCAAGGTGTATTTGGGAGACCAGCCTAGTTTTTCTCTTGCCTTGGTTGCGTCTCCAATCAATAATTCAACTTCCGTAGGACGGAAATATCTTGGATCAACTTCAACCACACATTCTCCTTCGGTCAAGTAAGAATTGGGTTGATTTAACTTACTTATGTAGCCTTTCTCTTTTATTCCTGTGCCTTGAAAGCTAATTTCTATCCCTAATTGAGCAAAAGTCTTGATAACAAAATCTCTTACACTTTTAGTAACACCCGTAGCGATAACGTAATCTTCTGGTTCGTCCTGTTGTAGCATTAACCACATGGCTTCTATATAGTCCTTCGCATGCCCCCAATCTCTTTTTGCATCCAAATTTCCAAGAAATAATTTGTCTTGTAAACCTAGAACAATTTTAGCTGCAGCACGTGTGATTTTTCTAGTTACAAAGGTCTCTCCCCTAAGCGGACTTTCGTGATTGAATAAAATGCCATTACAAGCGAACATTCCGTATGCTTCTCGATAGTTAACAGTAATCCAATAACCGTATAGTTTTGCGACAGCGTAAGGAGAACGCGGATAAAATGGCGTTAGCTCAGATTGCGGAGACGCTTGTATCAATCCATATAATTCAGAAGTAGAAGCTTGATAAAATTTTGTTTTCTTATTTAAACCTAAAATTCTAATAGCTTCCAGTACTCTCAGCACACCTATACCATCTACATTAGCACAATACTCAGGCTCGTCAAAACTTACCTGTACATGAGACATTGCACCAAGATTATAAATTTCGTCAGGTTGGACTTCCTGAATAATTCTTATAATGTTAGTAGAATCGGTTAGGTCGCCATAATGAAGTTTGAAACGGATCTCTCTCTGATGCGGATCTTGATACAGATGGTCAATTCTTTGAGTATTAAACAAGGAGCCCCTTCTTTTGATGCCATGAATCTCATAGCCCTTCGCTAAAAGAAATTCTGCTAAATATGCTCCGTCTTGACCTGTTACACCCGTTATCAGTGCTTTCTTCACAATGTGTTTTTTAATTTAAAAATAGCTCAAAATTTTAGTGCTTACCTCAACGCGCTGTCTAGATAAGTTAAGTGCTTGGGCAGAAATAAGTATATCTTATCTACAAATATAGACTTATACAAATCGCTGAATATCAGCGATTTGCTCAGTCTTTCTTCTCTCAGATTTATCGGTATCTTCTCTTTCTTTTCACTAATTATCAATGTTTAACTCATTCTAATGCGAACATCCTTGATGACACTGGGAAGTAATCGGGCAATCCTCTAACTGAGCAGTTGTCAATAACCCATGTAATGCTTCATAACTAAATGGGAAACCACAAATACTGCCTTCTGACTTGCGGATAATTTCTCGGGTTTTCACTCTCACCTGGCTACATTTAAGAACTTTTACATAGTAATTCACACGAATTCGACCGTATCCAGTATTGAAATAGTCATAAAGAGCATAATAGGCTTTACGCCTTTTGCGGTTAGAAGTACCAGAAGGAAATTGAATATGCACGTTTGACCAAATATTAGTGCCAGCTTGATAACGCCTCCATCTAGTTGATCCACAGTTACAATTTGTGTATAATTTACTTCTTACCAGATCGCCTGGGCACAGATTATCGGAATTAATACTTATGGTAGTTGAACCAGAACGATGAGCAGTTTTTACTAAATCATTTACCTCTTTTGATTTTCCATCTTCAATAGCTTGAAAAATATCAACGGCATGTTGGTGTAACGCTTCGTTTTGAGCTAAAAACAACCTACCAGTTGATAATACTTCAAATGCTAATTGTCCATCTTCAACTTTAGCAGTGGCTATACTTTCAGAGTGAGTCGCATTTAAATTAAGTATTGATATGGTATTCAACGTCGCTTCTCCTATTTCGTCAGCATCCCCTAGGATGACCGAAATGGGTTTTTGGAACGTCGTCTCGTTCGGATTATCAGCTATCTGTGTTCCGTTTAGTGATAAAATGTCCAGTCGATGAGAAGAAAAGGTGTTTTCAGAAAATTTTATCCCCATACCAGCAGCAGTAGTAAGTAGTTAACGTGAAATAATCGTCATTTTTGACTGAGGCTATTTTTGTGCTAGACAAGGCAAAAAACGTAGTCATAGTCTTTTTACGACGAGGCTTTTTAACGATGTATAGTGCAAAAAGAGACCGTCACAAAATG
>JBGCES010000462.1:0-5650 GCA_045106545.1 Saprospiraceae bacterium | reverse complement strand
TACCTGTACAAATTATTACTGTGGACAAGTCTGTGGAAAATGTTTATAAAGTGGGAGCGAATCCATCCTTTTATTTGGAGCAGAGTGGAGTGAAGAAGTATGCAATAGTGAATGGAGTTTTATTTAAAATGTAACTCTGATATTTCCGTATCTTCGCACTCGTTAGAGAAAACTTACAAAAAAGTATTCCTACCTACAATCAATTTCAATCAAGCAGCAGCAAAGAAGTTAGATAGGTTTGTACGTTTGATGCGTCCAATATCCCACATCCAACTTCCAATATCCATATTTATATGTCAGACAAAAAACTCTTTCTCCTCGATGGGCACGCGCTCGTTTATCGCGCCCATTATTCTTTTATTAAAAACCCGTTGATAAATTCCAAAGGATTTGATACATCGGCGGTAGTAGGATTTGTACGTACACTGTGGGATTTATTAAAAAAACAACAACCTAGTCACATTGCGGTGGCATTTGACTTATATCCCAATACATTTCGACATAAAATGTATAAAGAATATAAAGCCAATCGCGATGCGCAACCCGAAGGTATTTCAGCGGCGATTCCAGTGATTATTAAAATACTGGAAGCGTGGAAAATTCCGATTGTAGCGGTAGAAAATTATGAGGCGGATGACGTGATTGGTACGTTAGCGAAGCAAGCGGAAAAGGAAGATTTTGATGTTTATATGGTAACGCCCGATAAGGATTATGCGCAACTAGTTTCCGATAAGGTGTTCATGTATAAACCTTCGCGTCAAGGGAATGGAATTGATATTTTGGGTAGAAAAGAGATTCTGGAAAAGTGGAATATTCAGCGCGTGGAGCAAGTGATTGATGTGCTAGGATTGCAAGGTGATAGTGTAGATAATATTCCTGGTATTCCCGGTATTGGACCGAAAACAGCAGTGAAGTTATTAGCGCAATTTGATTCAGTCGAAGGTATTATTGCTAATAGCGATAAACTAAAAGGTAAGCAACGCGAACGGGTGGAGGAATTTGCCGAGCAAGGACGATTATCAAAAGTATTAGCTACCATTGATTTAAATGTGCCGATTCAATTTGATGCGGATCAATATATTTTAGAAGAGTTTGATCGAGAAAAGCTGACGGCGATTTTTAAAGAATTAGAATTCCGTTCGCTCGCTACTAGCATTTTAGGTGGAGGTCAAAAAGCTGCTGCACCCGTTGCCCAAGGTGGACAACAAAGCCTGTTTGGTGGCACTGCCGCTGCCGCGCCAACTACGCGCAAATTTTCACCGCCTGCGCATTCCATTGCAGATAAAAATATTCATAATGTCGATCACAATTATCACTTACTGCATACCACAGAAGAACGACAGAAATTGATCGAATTATTGAGTCAGCAATCTGAAATTTGTTTTGATACGGAAACAACGGGCATTGATCCCAACGAAGCGGAATTAGTCGGAATGTCTTTTGCCGTAAAGGCAAATGAAGCCTACTATGTGCCTGCGCCAATCGATCAAGACGAAGCGAAGGCATTAGTAGCTGAGTTCAAATCTATTTTTGAAAATGCAGCAATTGCCAAAATTGGACAAAACTTAAAATATGATGCGATCATTTTAAAATGGTACGGCATCGAATTGCAAGGTGATTTGTATGATACCATGATTGCGCACTATCTGATTGAACCCGAACTACGGCACAATATGGGTTATCTTGCAGAATCATATTTAAAATATGAATGCGTTCCCATTGAAAGTTTGATTGGTAAAAAAGGAAAAAGGCAGCTTTCGATGCGGGATATTGCCGTAGAGAAAGTAGCGGATTATGCGGCGGAAGATGCGGATATTACATGGCAGTTGAAGGAGCAGATTTTTCCCAAATTAAAAGAAGAAGGTTTTACGGATTTGTATAAAACCATGGAAGAGCCGTTGGTACGCGTACTGACCGATATTGAATTTGAAGGTATTAATGTGGACACGAATTATTTGGATGAATATTCTAAGGAATTAGAAATTATCATTCGCGAAAAAGAGCAGGCAATTTACGCGACAGCGGGCGCACAATTCAATATTAGTTCGCCCAAACAGGTCGGAGAGATTTTATTTGATAAATTGAAAATTCCCTATCGCTGGAAGCGCACCAAATCGGGACAGTATTCTACGAGCGAAGAAAAATTGGCGGAACTCGCGCCTGCAAATCCAGTGATTAATGATATTTTAAAATATCGCGGATTAGCGAAATTGAAATCGACTTACGTCGATGCGTTACCCAAGTTGATTAACTCTAAAACGGGACGCATTCACAGTTCTTTTAATCAAGCACTGACTGCAACGGGACGACTAAGTTCAAGCAATCCGAACTTACAAAATATCCCCATTCGTACGCCCGAAGGTCGGCGCGTACGCGAAGCGTTTATTCCGCGTGATAAAGATCATATTTTATTAGCGGCGGATTATTCGCAAATTGAATTGCGTTTGATTGCTGAAATTAGTGGCGACGAAGCGATGTTGGATGCTTTCCAAAATGGACAAGACATTCACCGTGCGACGGCTGCGAAAGTTTTTGAAGTCGAATTTGATGAAGTTACCCGCGATCAACGTTCGGCAGCGAAGACCGTAAATTTTGCCATTATTTATGGAGCTGGTTCGACGAATTTATCGCAACAATTAGACATTCCACGCGCAGAAGCAAAGAAGCTAATTGAACAATATTTTAAACAATATAGCGGCTTAAAAGGCTATATGGAAAAGACCAAAGAAGAAGCGCGCGAAAAAGGTTTTGTCACTACAATGATGGGACGCCGCCGTCACTTGCGTGATATTGATTCGCGTAATTCCATGCTGCGTAGTCATGCGGAACGCAACGCGATCAACACGCCGATTCAAGGAACGGCAGCGGATATGATTAAGTTGGCAATGATTAATGTGCATCGTGCGTTAGAAGAAGGTGGTTTTGCAACCAAGATGATCCTGCAAGTGCATGATGAACTCGTATTTGATGCGCCACGTAGCGAAGTAGATGCGGTGAAACCAATTATCGAGCGCGAAATGAAGAATGCGATTCCGGGCTTGAAAGTGCCGATTCTAGTGGAGGTAGGGGAAGGAGAGCATTGGTTAGAAGCGCATTAGAAGTTGGTAGTTGCTTTTTTTACATACGTTGCACGAATAATCTTTGCGTTTTTGCGCCTTTGCGTTCAATCAAAAAATATTATCATGAAAAATAAAATAACCCAATTCCTAACGCTACTTTTTCTTTGCGTTACACTCACAAGTTTTGCACAAAAAAAGCAAGTTACGTTCACCGCTTATCTATCTGAATGTGCGGAAAATACTGCCGTAAAATTATTTGAATTTGATGGTATTTCTTTTTCAGAAGTAGCATTAGCAGAGCGCGTGAAAGATTTAACTTACGTGTTTAAATTGCCACTGACGAAAGAACCGCGTTTTTACTATCTCGGGCAAACTGCGGCAGATATTCGTCCGTTGATTTTAGGAACGGAAAAGGAAGTTGTTTTCAAAGCAAGTTGTAATGATTTTCGCGGAGCAAAAGTGAGTAGTTCTAAAATGAACGAAGAATACGAAGTGCTGAAAGCGGAGATGAATAAGCTGAAAGGACAGAACAATCAACTGAGTCGGCAATATCAAATTGCGGCGCAACGAGGAGGTGATGTGGAAAAGATGAAAGCAGAAATGCTCGCGGTTGATCAGCAGATGACAGCATTAATGGATGATTTGAAAAAAACAAATCCTTACTTTGCAAATGTGATTGCTCTAAATACTTACTTGAGTTTTGCGAATCACCAAGGCACATACAAGGGCGAATTAGATTATTTTGTGAATGAATATTTCCAATTTGCAGATTGGGAACGCAAAGATTATAACTACTTACCGTGGGTCTATGAATCGCTAAAATCTTATGCGACTACGATTAGTCAAATCAATTTGCCAAACGAATTACACCAGCAATATTTGCAGCAAGTTATTGATAAAACGCCTGCTGCAAGTCGTACGCGTAAACTAGCTTATGGCGGTGTGATGGCAGCTTTGCAGCCGCTTTCGCATGGAAACTATCCTTATTTCGCAAAGCAATTTATTAAAGAATACACTGGGGTAGATGACGAAGCCGTGAGTGCTATTCAGTCAGAACTTGATCGCGTTGCTGCTTTTACCGTAGGTGGAACGCCTCCTGATTTTACACAACAATCACCTGAAGGCGAGAACGTGAATTTAAAAGATTTTCGTGGCAAAGTGACCTTGATTGACTTTTGGGCAAGTTGGTGTGGGCCGTGTCGCAAAGAGAATCCGAATGTAGTGCGCGTTTATGAAAAGTATAAAGACAAAGGCTTTGAAATCCTCGGCGTGAGTTTGGATAAGACTAAAGATCGTTGGGTCAAAGCGATTGCACAAGATCAATTGACATGGCCACAAGTGAGTGATTTACGAGGTTGGAAAAATGAAGTAGCACGAACTTATGGTGTGACGTCGATTCCACAAACTGTGCTGCTGGATCAAGATGGAAAAATCATCGCGCGTAATCTACGCGGACCAACTTTGGAAGCGAAGTTAGCAGAGATTTTTGGAGATTAATTTTCTAATTTTTATTACAAAAAATAACGATGAACTTAGCTCAATCACTACTCAATTTCTTGAAAGGTAAAAAGAACAACGAAGCGGTCAAAGCACCAGAAGGCTTTTGTCCAAATTGTTGGGGTAGATATGAATATGAAGAAAAAATGTTCGAAGCGGTAAAGAATGAAAATGTAGATATCAATAGTACCAATCCTAATCTAGGCTGGGTACAAGAATATGCGAATAAACATTTATCTGCTATTGAGTTAAAAGCAGCTGGCGAAGATCTAGTTTGTCAGAAGTGTAAAATTACTTATCGTTCCGTCGATAAATAGTGAAAAAATAAACTTACGTTTTCATAAAAAAAGTCCAATTGGTACGCTTACTAATTGGGCTTTTTTCAAATCATATAAAGCTTAAACTAAAATCAACCAATGGACAAAAGCTTAATCCTTGGTTATGAATTTTTACTAATTGTCGGCGTAGTCCTCACTGCGCTGATTATGCTATTGCTCTTTCAGAAAAAATCGGCAACACACCAGCGTTTATTGCTTGTTTTCTTTGGTCTTGTCTTTTGTATCTTTCTTCATCATTATGCTTCGCATCATCGTATTTTATGGCTTTTTATTCCCACTAAATTATTTTATGATGGAACAGGTCTGCTTTTTGGACCACTGCTTTATTTCTACATTCGTTCCATTTATGAACCCATCAATTTCCGCGAAAGCAGCGTTTGGAAGCATTTTATACCTTACTTAATCTATTGGATTTTTCTCACTTTGCCATTTGCCTTTAGTTCGCCCGAACACGGTTTAGTTTTTCCATATTTACGTTGGTACGTGGAATATGGCGAGTGGATTTATTGGTTGGAAATGGGCTATTTACTGATCTATACTTTATTGGCAGGACAATATTGGCGACAGGTTCGGACGACAGCGAAGTCGTTTTATGCCGATTTTCAACCGAAAGATTGGTTGTGGTCGAAGCGATTATTACAAGGAGTAGTTTTGTACATTATTACAGATTTTGTCTTGGTCATTTACTTACAAATTGCGCCAAGCAATTTCTATTTAGATCCCTTTATCAACATCCCGATTATTTTATTGGTTATC
>JBGCES010000461.1:0-10652 GCA_045106545.1 Saprospiraceae bacterium | reverse complement strand
CGCCCATGTGTTGATAAATCGCCGTGCGCCAATCGCGTCCGTAGCCGTTACTCGCCCGGTAATCAATATCCAAAACGGTATAACCATTGTCCGTCAAAAAGTTATGGAACATATATTCGCGGTAGTAAGAACTCCACCATTTATGTACATTTTGTAAGTAGCCCGCGCCATGTACAAAAACAACTGCTGCGCCATTGTTTTTCAAACTATCAGGACGATAAATCCGCGCGGGCACTTCTGCCCCATCGCGTGCCGTAAAGCGCACAATTTCAGGATCGCGCCAGTTATAGCTCGAAAATTCTTCCGTTACAGAAGTCGTTAAACGCGCATGTTCGGCTTTGTAGCTATTGGTTTGTGCATAGAGTTCCCACGGCTGATTGGCGTAAGAATAACGGACTGCCAAAAAGCGTTCGTCGGGCGATAAGGTTACTTGATGATTACCTGGATTGGTGGTAATTTGCGTCATGCCGCCACCCGTCGCATTCATGCGATAGAAGTGATGAAACTCGGGTCCTTCGACGTTGGCTGTGAGATAGAAATATTTTTTACTATTGGATAAAGTTGCATCAATAATTTCAAAATCGCCCGTAGTCAATGGCAACTTTTCGGCGGTCACTACATTCATACTATACAAATGCGAATAGCCCGTTTCTTCCGATTGGAAGTAAATCGTCTGATCGTCTATCCAATCGACATTTCCACTTGAAAAATTCCAACCACTGATCCCAGGTCCGCCGACCCACGCATCGTCATGTTGACGTTCTAACAGTTTCAACTCGCCCGTTTCGGGCATCAATTGCGTAATCCAACGGTCTTTATTGTCCATTGAACGCACGACCACGATTCCACGGTTGCCTTTTTCGGAATAAATCGGTCCGTGCATAATCACGTCACGTGGCTTTTCAAATTTTGGTTTAAACGACGCCCCTGCCTTGACATAATCTCTATAGAAAGCAGGTTTATCATAGATACCCGCTAGTTGCTCCGACTTGACTTCGTAGGTCGTATCACGCTCACGATCGTACACGTGTAAAGAGTATGTATCCTGTGGACTACCTACTTTCGAGCGCGAACGTAGGTCTTCCGTATAGCCTGTTTCGGTCACAAAATTAGGAACGTTGGTATTTTGACTTTTTGCCCGTTTAGTCAGGCGATAGGTCACATAACGCAGATCAGGACTGACTTGCAAATTATTGATTCGCTGCTTATTGGTATAAATCGTTAATGGGCGATCAGGTTGCAATTGTTCGCTACGTCGTTCGCGTGCTTCGCGCTGCATTTTACGTTGTTCTAAAATATCGAAGTATGCCAGTTGATCATCTTCTAGCCACTGGCGTTGATCATTATTTTTACGATCTTTCGCCTCGCTATCCATCTGAAAATCAGTCAATTGCGTCAACAATCCTGATTTTAGCTGGTGGCTGTACAAATTATTTCCTTTTTGAAAAACAATTGCATTACCTCCATCAATAAATTGCGGATTGGACTCCCGCTCTACGGTATTCGTTAAGCGTTGCGAATTACCCGAAACGGCATCTAAAATATGTAAATCGCCATATTTAGCGTACACTTTTTTGGTGCGATTGAGGTTATAATCGCCGCGATTACCGGGCAGTTGTTGCTCCTCTTCCAGGCTTACTTTTTCGGGTTCATTACCATCGCGATCCACTTTGTAAAGTGAACGCAATGTGTCTCCATCTGGATTCCAGGTGAAGTAGATAAACTTGCTATCATAAGACCAGAAAATATCTTCGGGAAGGCTGCCAACGAATTCTTCTCCCTGCATAATTTGCGGAATCGTTAGCGTAGAAAGATTTTTGGCTGCATGTTGTGCAGTTATGTGCAGAGCAGCACATAGACTGAGTATCAGTAGTAGTGGGCGCATTGATCAGTAAGTGTTTGTTAAATAGTATAGTATAATATTGCCGTAGTTATCTGTGCTAAGATAGGGCTTTTTGTTAGCCTATTATAAATTTTGTCGCCCTTTCTTAACAGTACTTGACCTTACTTAATTGTTAACAACTACACGTTTCCTCCACAACCCGCACAATGTCAGGAAAAAACATATTAAATTCTTCCATTAGTATCGCTTCATCACGTAGTAAACTTTCCGCTGCTCCTGCGAGCAATTTCGGCTGACTCACCCGTTCTTCCATGCGGCTAAAGGTATAAGCGATCCCTTCTATTCTACCATAATTGCGTAGCCAGTCGTGTTCGATCATCTTGGGCAAAGAACGCTTTAAATTAGTTGGCAAAATTGGTTGATGTTGTTCTAAAATGCGATAAATCCGTTGGGTAAAATCCAATAACGATTGTTCTGAGTAACGTTCCCAGTTTTGAACTAATAAATAATCATAAAAGACATCAATAATTACTGCCGAGTATTTCCGATGTAGTGGTTGGAGTCGCTTCGTACCTTGGCGCACGACGGGGTGATTATCCGTATAGCTATCAATCTTTCGATGAAGAGAAATACCTTTTTGAATACCTGCGGAATAATTTGCTACGTCGCGATTGCGAATCGAATCAGCGATGAAGTTACCAATGAGTAGTTCTTCGTCGTTACAGGAGAGAAAAAGGTGCGCGAGGAAATTCATAGGCAAGTATTTTAGATGATGCTATATTTCAATGTAGGTTAAAGTACCTAATTCAGAACTGTCTAGTCATTGCCAATTCAATGAAAGTTGGATTTCTTTTCCGTTGTGAAAGAAAATCTCAAGAACCAACTGATTTTGGTGATGCAATATAGTGAAGTAATCTGAGGTCAAGTTCAGAAATATTGAAAATATTGAGCTTCCGAATTTCGGCTAAATGTAGTGCCCGCTGAATGGTAGGAATGGAAATTGTAGTTTTTCGTAGCAAGTGAATTTACTCCTGTACAATGGCAACTACTCTTGCTGGAGCGGCTGAACCACCTTTTATTTTTAGTGGAAATGCAGCGACTTGAAAACCGCTGGTAGGCAGTGCATCTAAATTGGTCAACTGTTCCATATGGCAGTATTCATAATCAACACCTACTAAATGGGCTTCCCAAAATAATTCAGCATTGTTACTTTTTTTAGCTTCCTTGATTAAATAAGGTAAAGGTAAATCCCAGCCCCATTGGTCAATTCCCATGACTCTTATTCCTTGTTGGATTAACCATTCTGTTGCTTTGGCGCTCATCCCTGTCCCTTTATAAAAAAAGTCTTTTGTTCCCATCCATTTATCCCTTCCTGTTTTTATGAGAACAATCATATTAGGTTTGAGCGTGAGGTTTTCTTGCTCCAAAAATGTTTGAATATCTTTTACCGTTATGGGATCAAAATCTTCTTTGTGTTTCATATCGATAACCACCCCTTCACCAAAACACCATTCCAATGGAATCTGGTCAATTGTTTTTGCAGGTTTTCCCATACAGGTCGGCGCATAATGCCAAGGCGCATCCATATGTGTAGTCGAATGAACGCCCATTTTCTTTATTTCATCATCTGCCCAGCCCATAAATTTTTTAGGAAATAAACGAAAGGGTAAGCCTAAGAATCGAATTAACCATTTTGATTTTTTATGGGATTTATGTTTTATTTTGACCTTCATAAAAAATGGGTCATTTCGATTATATTGAATGGTTTTTGATAAGTCGATTATTTTCATTTTAAAAATATTTACACTATATATTTAGTCTTGAATTTGTGTTGGAAATTTAGGAAAAGTTAGCACTAAAATTACAGCACCAATTAATAAACCTGCACCAATTTTAAGTGCCAAATCATAGTTGCCTGTTGTATCCCAAATATACCCAGCTAATACAGAACTGATGATTCCGCCAAGGCTAAAAATACTATATTGTGCGCCATAAATAGTACCATAATTTTTTAAGCCAAAATATTTTACGGTATAATAACCAATCAAATCTACTTCAGCTCCTATTGCAAATCCAAGGGCAATTGCGCCCCATAAGGCAAATTGAATCCCACCTAAACCTAAGGCTAAACAACCTGATGCAACAAATAAAAATACGATTGCAGTAATATAAGGCGCAAAAATTCGGTCAATCAAAAAGCCTGTTAGCAATCTTCCAAGCATGACGGATAACCCAAGTATAGCTGCATAACTTCCCGCTTCCGAAGCGGAGAATCCTGCATCTTGTAACAAGGGAATAAAACTTGGTATCAATCCAATAATACTTACAGAAATTAAAAAGAAGACCAAACCTACTTTCCAGAAAATACTTGTTTTAATAGCTAACTTTAAACTTAAACCCGTTTTTGGAATATCCTTTTCTGTATTATCGAGATTTGATTTTGGTTCATTTTTTAATAATAACCAAATAAAAGGAATGGCAATCATCACGATGACAAATAGTAAAAAGTAGCCTTTTTCCCAACCATAATTGGCAACGTAGGGCGTTAAATATTTAGGAATTAAAAAAGCACCAAAACCTGTTGACGTAAGACTTATTCCTAATGCCAATCCTCTGTTTTTTTCAAACCAAGCATTGACTACCCGTGTAAATCCAAGTGGCGTGGATGGCAGGGCTAAGAGTGTTAACAATACACACAAGGCATAAAAAACACTAAGTGAACCATTCATTTGGCTGATGAGATAAAGACAACAACCATATAATATCAAGGATAAAGTCGCTACTTTTTTTAATCCAAATCGGTCGATCAACCGACCTGCAAATGGCGCGCCCAATACAATCGCCAAAGTGCTAAGACCTTGACCTAATCCTATTTCTGCCCGAGTCCAGCCGAAAGCTTCTTGCCAAGGTTTAATCCAGATGCCACCCGAGTAATAAACCAATGATACTAAACTTACGCCTATACCCAAAAAGCAAGCTAATAATACCGTCCAGCCTCGTTTAAATTCATTAATCGTTGCCGCCATTATTTATGATTTTGTTATATGTTTTCCTGCATCCCAAGTATTTGATAAATGCGTTTGAGCAAACTGAAGCGGTTTATCTTCTAATTCTGTTGCCATAGAATCATTCCACCGATTTAAGAATCCAAATATGGAAATGGTCGCCACAATTTCAACTATCTGACCTTCGGTAAAAAATTGGTTCAGGTTTTTGTGATGCTCGGGAGTAACTTGATTAGGCGTACTTCCTGCCGCCAATGCAAAACGGAGTGCGGCTCTTTCTTGCTCGGTAAATAAGTCGGAAACTTCGAACTCCCAGATCTTTTGAAGTTTTTCTATTGCGACACCATTTTTGTGAGCGGTATGCGCCGTGTGTGCTTGACAATATCGACAACCTGCGGCATTACTTGCCACATGTGCAATTAAATCTTTTAAGTAAGCGGGGACTTCCAAGTGACTTTCTCTCTTTGCTTTTAGCGTCCACCTCAGATTTTTAATCATCAATTTTATTCCCGTCCATGCAGTTGTTTGAGAGGAAGAGAAGCCTTTTATATTGGCGAACAACATCGAAAAAGCACCTAATATATTTGGCTTTTTTCCCATTGCATGTAAACTACTAGGAACAAATCCCATTCCTTGCATCGCCTCTTTTAGTATGATTTCATAATCCTTCATGTTAAATAATTGTGTTGGTTAGTTGTCCAATACCTTCTACCTCCAAAGTTATCGTATCCCCTTTCTTTAGCATCACTCCGTTTTCAATTCCTGTACAACCAGGTATCGTACCTGAGCCAAATATTTCACCAGGATGCAATTGTTCTTCCCAAGAAGCATAGGCGATAGCTTCTTGAAAGGAGTACAATTTCCCTTGAGTGTTACTTTTTGCAATGATTTTATCATTGATAATTACTTTGACTTTCAAATCATCTACTTGATTGTTAAGCCCTTCCTTGCTTACTACAATTGAGGAGATGGCACTTCCAAAATTTTTAGTTTTCATTGGCCCAAATCCACTTTCCATTTCATCTAATTGAACATCTCTGGCAGAGAAATCATTCAAGATCAAATAGCCACCAATAGCATCATTGACTTCTTCAATAGAGGCGTTCTTTAATGGCTTGGTAATCACTACAGCTAATTCCAATTCGTAATCTAATTCTTTGGTGTAAGCAGGAATAGCAATCGAGTCATTATTAGATATAAAATTAAGGTGATTTCCCATATAATAAATGGGGTGTTGGTAGTATCTCTTTTTAGGTTTTAACTTAGGGAAAGGTCTCCTGAAAAGTTTTTCGTAGGTATTTACAATTGGCAATAAATGGGACATGTATTTTTTGACGAATCCCCTGGCCGCGTCAATAGCGTGTTTTTCATAAAGCATGAAATCACGATAGGCAGATGGTTGGAAAGGAATGGTTTCTTGATAATCATCCTGCGGGTATTCTGAACGTATCAATGCGGAAAGTTCTATCTCTTTTTTATCAAGGCATTTTAGAAGATTAGTTTCGCCTGCTATGATTTTCCATTTATGGTTTACTTCTACCGCAACCCGTTGGCGTCCTGTTTTGTCAATTATGGTTTTAAACTTCATCAGATTAATGTTTAATTTTTAGTGCCTAAAATTAAAGCATTAGTCTTTTAATGTCATTTACATTTGTTGATTGCGAATGGAAACATTAATTCTGGATAGTTGTGTGGCGGTGATGCCTAAATAGCTAGCGATATGAAATTGCGGCAATTGGTCGATGATATGGCTATGCGTTTTGAGGAATTTTATATATCGCTCCTTTGCCGTTAAGGTTAAAAAATCATATTCCCGTTCTGACTTTTTCCCAAATAAGTGGAGCAATAATTTAGTTTGTATTTCTTTCGCCTCAGGATATTTATGCAGCATTAGGTTCAAGAAGGAGATTGGCAGTTCTATTATTTCACAAGGCGTAATCGTTTCTATAAAATGAATAGATTTCTCTTGTACATTTGGATTGCCGAGAATTAAACTTGGAGTAAAAAGAAAAACTTTATTCCATTCTTGACCGGATGAATCAATATCATAAATTCTCATGATTCCTTCCGACAAGAATCCCATTTTTTTAGCGTAAGCATTTTTGTCAAAATAAATGGTATCCTTTGCTATATGTTTAGTCGATAAGTTATTTTTAAGTTCATCGATGAAAACGGTAGACAAATTGGTAAAAGAACCTAAATAATTAATGAAATTATTTTGATGATACATAAGTACAATGACAGAATTAGTGAATGATGGAATGAATAAATTCCCCTTGATAATCAAGCAATTATGGTGATTTAGTTGATGGTTTAAATCTGTCAACCTACTTAGTTTATTTCGTTCTCCATTTACTGCTCGTATTAGGCAAAATATCCACTAAATATATAGCGCTTTCATAGTTCATCTGTGCAGTAAATCATTCAATTATTCCTAAAAAGTTGCAGCAATTTCTTTGGGGGCGAGAAGATATGTTTCTTAGTAAACATGCAAGCCCGCTTTTCCGAAATTCTTCGGGACAGGCAGTTCAACAACACCTGATGGGTGCTGCGCACCATAGGCGGGCTTCGCCACGCCCATCAGCCTTTAATATTACCACCGGTTTTCTTATCATTTTTTATATCCTATACATATTTTTATTTTATAATTTTTTATTTTATATATTTTTAATCAGGGAATATGAGGCAGTTGTACAAAAAAAGTAGACCCTTTATTTTCATTTGATTTAACCCAAATTGAACCTCCTAATTGTTCTGTTATTTTTTTGCATTGAGCTAATCCAATACCTGAGCCTGAATACATGTCATAGGTATGCAAACGTTTGAACATTTCAAAAATTTGTTCTTGAAATTCAGCTGCGACACCAATACCATTGTCTTTAAATGTAATTAGGATGTTTTTTTTATCTACATTTATTTGACTTGAAATTACTATCTCTGGATGACTACTATTATTATATTTTAATCCATTTTCAATTAAATTTTGAAAAATGGTTACCATCAAAAATTCATCGGATATTATAGTCGGTAAGAACTGAAAATGAATTTTAGCCTTTTTATCTTGTATAACAGTACTTAAGTGTTTAAGTGCTTTGTTCATAACAATATTCAAATCAATTGGATAAAGTTCTTTTCCTTTTAAGTTATTTATTTTAGAAAACTCTAAAACATCTGTGATAAGGTAATTCATTTGAGTAGTTGCAGAAATGATGAATTCTAAATACTCTTTACTTATTTCATCTTTATCTTTTAATCGTCTCTTGAGCAAACCTGAAAAGCTAACAATATTTCGCAAAGGACTTTTGAGGTCATGCGATGCGATGTATGAAAATTTTTCTAACTCAGAATAAGCAATATTTAACTCCTTATTTTGCAGTTGCAATCTATTGACAAGTTCTTTATTGTTTTTTTCATAATTCAAATTGAATTTTACGTAAGAATTAATCACAAGTCCAACAACCAAAGAGATTAAAATAAAAATCACATATTTTTCGACATCTTCAATATCCTCTTCTAGAGGGCTTTTGTAAAAATAAACATAATACTGACTGATGCCATATAGGATACCATAGTAAATGAATAACAACCATTTAACATTACTAGTATTAAAAAAAATAATAGCAGTGAGAATAAAAATGAGGTAAGAATATTCTAATCGAATATCATCTCCATAAGTTATAATTACAGCAGATACTACTATTGGAAAAATCAGCGTATATAATCGCTGAGCAAGGAGGTGTTTTTTTAGATAATTAGCATATAAAATGGAAACTAAAAAAATAGCAGTGAATAATGGATTTAAAAAAGGTGAGGATAAAAATATATTTTGAATAACAAGTAAGATTACGCCTATTAATGAACCAAGAGTGAATTGATTAAGTAAACGAATTTTTCTTTGTTCATGTATAGGAAGAGTTTTGGTTATGCCTAGGTTAATTATTTTTTTCCATTGGTTCGAAATAAAATTCATATTCTAATGTTTTAAGATATTAGTACGATGCTCCGTTTTTAAAGTTTATAAAATCAATGTATTTTTTATGTTTCTTGTTTTTCTTCAAAACTGGAGTTCGTCACGACATCGGACAGTGAAATAAGTTAAAAGGACCTATCATGCTATCTAAAAAAAAGAACGATGTCAAAAGTACGCAAAACAAGAGAAGCTACAAATCGTGTTATTGAGCTACGAAGGAAAGGAAAGCGTCAAAGAATTAGCGGTTCGTTTTGGAATTTCAGAGAACTCTATTTACAATTGGCGCAGTGCCTACACCAAATATCAGGAGGCTGCTTTTCCAGGTAATGGAAATCCTATTTTAACAGATTCTGAACGAGAAATACGCCGTTTAAGAAAGGAATTACGGGAGAAGGAATTAGAGGTGGAAATCTTAAAAAAAGAGCACTTCCAGAAATTCCAATTATATTTTTCCCTTTAGACATTCTAAACTTCTATCTTATAATTCAATGAAACTTCATCTCCTGTCATTCCTCTAAATCCCCAATTCGATGCAGGGCTTTCAATAATTGAAATTTCTATATCAGTAGTAGAAATATTAAGTTGACTATTAATTTCTTTAAAAAGCATTTTAATTAATGCTTTTTTTGTTTCAACAGTTCTCCCTGTAATCATCATTATTTCAATGATAATATATTCATCAGTTCTTCCTTCTGGGTAGTAGAAATCATCTTTTTCTAGATTTATAAATCGATGAGCTCTTTTATTTTTAGGAAAACTTAGAGATTCAACTACGCAATTATGAATTACATCAGATAGTTTTTGTTTAATATCTTTTAAATTAGTTCTTAATCCGTAAATTTTTATTTGTGACATTTTTATTTCGTTGTTATTTTTTTGCTTGCAGCTAACGTGAGCTCGCCACCGACAGTTGCCGTTGCCGAACTAGCGGAGCTTGTTTTGAGTGCTAAGGTTTCCAGATAGACAACGGCTGCTCGTCGAGTTATACGCTCTACGAACAGCCGTTAATTTTTTGTGGAAATTGTGATTGTTACTTTTTCTAATTCCAGATCTATTAACTGGACTAATTCAGTAAATCGATTTAAGTAATCTTGCAAGTTTTCATCGTACAGTTTTGCATCTCTATTTTCAATTCTTTGTAGAAAATACGCTTTTCGACACTTTAAATAGTCGATGTAGTCCTTTTCTTTTTTAGGAACATATCCAATTCCACTGCATCCGCACGTTTGAAAATTTACGCCTACTCTATACATTCCTCTCACGATTTCCCATTCCTTGATTTTATTCTTTTTGGGTGCTTTAAAATCTAAGCCTAAATCAATCATCAATTTGCCACATTGAGGGCATTTTTCTTTTCTATTTTTATACTTGGCTTCTAACGCGGCGACAATTTCTGGGTTATCTCTTACGAACTTCTTACGCTGACCTGAATGCCTATTCCAAAAGACTTTCTTGTAGTTTTCCCAATCGCCATTTCGCATTGCCAAATCTTCAATTGGTGGCTTTTTGAATGATTTTCGGCAATCGAAGCAAACAAAGTGTGATTTATAGGTTTTAAAGGCGTATCTGCACATTTTAGCTTAGTTTTCGAACTTTTTGGATTAGAAGCATGATTTATCACTTAATTTTCCCATTTTTCTAATTACAGCAACGGTCTCGTATATGCGCAGTCGCCGCGCATAGCGGCGATTTGGTCGGGTAGGTCAGGGCGTCACCGCCCTTTCCCCCCTCAGAACTGCCCGTGCCACTTTCACGGCAAGCAGCTCAAGCACTTTTAACGCTTACGGTCAGCGCGACAGCCCGCGAGTTGTTTTGATGAACTTGTACATGACAA
>JBGCES010000460.1:0-23038 GCA_045106545.1 Saprospiraceae bacterium | reverse complement strand
CGCGATACTGACCCAATTGAAAAAGTGGATAGCGACTAATTTCTTGCATTTGCTGAAAGGTAGCCCCTTTCTTGATGCGAATATATTCTGCACCACTTGCCCGTTTTTCGCGTAGGAAATTCGTGTAGCCACCAGGCGTATAAGTGTTATCTACGCGAGTGGCTAATAAATACCCCAGAGAATCTACATTTTGCTCAAAATCCTCTGGCTTCATACCCGATGAATTCGGGTCGAAGGCTATGTCAAAGAACGGAAGTGAAGTAGCTAATAAGCTGCCATCTTCAGTTAAAATATTACCGCGCTCCGCTTCTAAAGTTCGTAAATCAACGTAGCGTTTACGTCCTTCTTTTCGCCATTTATCGCCTTCGATAACGGCTACTTGCACAGTTTTATAGCAAAGTACTACTGCGAATGGAACAATCATCCCAAAAAGGACAACGTACATACGGACGAGGACTTCATTCTTAATATTCATATTCAGTTGGTAGCTGGTAGTTGGTAGTTGGTAGTCGCACTGTGCGCTCCTTACCACACCAACTCTTCCCTAAATATTTTATTTGTCAAATTGGTAAATGGTTTACTTCCAACTACCAACTAAAAACTTTTTAATTAATCTTCTTTTACAATGATTCGCTGCGGTGGGTTCCTAAATGCTTCCAATCCCATCGGTTCAACTTTACGCTGCATTTCGGTTAACTTCTGATTGTACATGATTTCCGCTTTGAGCGAATTGTACTCCCTCCGCAAGTCTTTGATATCGCGCTGTAGCAATTGAATTTCCCGCACGTTTTTCTCGGCATAATGGGCATTAGCAATGTAAATCGTAGCCAAAAAACCGAGAAACAAAATAAATGGCAAGTTTTGTAAAATCCAACTCGCCGCCTGATTACCAACGGATGGTAATTCGCCTTTGAAGAGTTGTATTTTTCTTTTTGCCATTACTGGTTTAGTTAATCGAGTTGATTGAGTTAATTATGCTTATTAAGTTGATATTGTAATCAACTGAAAAACGCAAAAAACTTAGTCAACTAATCGCTCCCCTATTCTTAACTTAGCTGACCGAGAACGCGAATTTTCTTTCAATTCTTCTTCAGTCGGCAGCATCGCCTTTTTAGTAATTATCTTAAATGGTCGTTCAATGTTGCCGTAGAAATCTTTAATGACTTCGCCGTTAACGTTGCCCGTTTTAAAGAATTTTTTTACCGTGCGATCTTCCAAAGAGTGATAACTAATGACGACTAGGCGACCATTCGGTTTTAATACCTTTTTAGCATCTGCTAGAAAATCATCCAACGCGCCCATCTCGTCATTCACTTCAATTCGCAACGCCTGAAAAACCTGCGCTAAATAGCGATGTTTTTGTCCACGTACTAATGGCTCAAGAAAAGCTAAAAAATCACTAATATTTTTGAACGGCGACTTTACGCGTTCTCGAACGATACTTTGTGCTAATGTTTTGGCATTACGAACTTCGCCGTAACGACCAAATATTTGTTGCAATTCAGCTGACGTTCGCTGATTTAATATATCTGCTGCGGTTAGATCGTCTTCCTGATTCATACGCATATCCAATTCGCTTTCAAAACGAAAAGAAAAGCCACGACTTCCTTCATCTAATTGATGGCTACTCACTCCCAGATCTGCTAAAATTCCATCCACTTGCTTGACACCGTGTAAGCGCAAAAAGCGATATAGGTGACGGAAATTAGCTGCGACGAAAGTGAAGTTATCATCTGGCAACTGATTAGCTACCGCATCTTCATCTTGATCAAAACCATATAACTGACCTTTGTCAGAAAGTTGTTCCATGATTAAACGTGAATGTCCGCCGCCACCAAAAGTGACATCGACGTAAACGCCATCAGGTTTTATATTCAGCCCTTCAATACATTCTTTTGCTAGAACTGGAAGGTGATAAGACATATTTTTTAATGTAAAATTTAAACTTCTTTCTCGACCAAAGGGAGAAAATGTGAAAAATTAAATGTAAAAGTGAATCCCGAAAATGATTGAACACATGTTATCTTTTACATTTTACATTAAATCACGTTTTACCACTTTTCTCCACCCGTTGGTAGCTTTTCCTGTCCTCTCCCACTTCTTACCACTTTTTTTTTGATACAAAAATGATGTAGAAGTATCGAAATTAATTTTATCCCGTTGGAGCCATTCCGCCTGCGGAATAACCTGAACCTTCTTGTCCCATCACTTCTTCACCGACTTCGGAACGCTCTTTTACTTTGCTTGGCACATGTTGGTTACGTACTTCTGGGTTCCACATTTCAAAATAATTTCCCATTGGAGTAATCAAAACATCGCCTTCAATCTGAGCAAATTGCTGATAACTTTTACTCAACAATATTCTATCGGCAGAATCAACCTTGATTTTATCAATTCCCTCGAAAAAAATCCGTTTGTACTGACGATTCTTTTCTATATGTTCATTTAATTGCATAACTTGAAGTGTCAAATCGTTGAGATGGGACACAGGGAAAAGCAAAAGGGAATTTTCATGACCAAAGTTGATGATAATTTCCAGCTCTTCTTGGCTTCCAAGTTGCTCTAGCAACCGAGAAGGAAGTCGCATCCGTCCTTTCGCATCGACTTTGCACTCGTATCTACCAAAAAGAAAATTCATATTATCAAACTATCGATTTCGCTTATAATACATCAAAGTTAAGGAAAATTCTGACACATCCTACCACATTTTACCACTTTCTCCCACTTTGTGGAAAAAATATTAGCATTTGGCTTTGTATTTTTAAACAAGACAGTACTTTCTAGACAAAAACAATATTATTACGGCACATTTATTAGGAAAATAATAGAATTGCTATACGATTACTAAATAAAAAAATATGTTTTTATTGTTTCTGTGACACATCCTACCACTAATTTTTAGGTCATAGAAAAAGATCCCTAGAGCATTTTGTGATTGAGTCAAAGTCAATTGGTAAGTATTTTTAGTCTTATTATCTAGTAAATTCTCCTCTTCAATTTTTCATTTAATCTGCCCGTAGAATTGCAGCGATAATTCTATCGAATAGAAAAGTATCCATTCTAAAAATGGAGCATTTGAGGAATAGGAAAGTTATTTTTCAAGAGTTATTAGTAGCAGAACAAAAAGGAGAGAAAAGAGTAGCAGAAAATAGGTGAGAAAATATTACGCATAAGAATTAAAAAAGCTGCGAAACCGCATTTGTAGTACACCAAAAACCGCTTCTTTAACAATATTAGATGACATTTTGGATACGCCTTCTACTCGGTCAGTGAATGTTATTGGCACTTCTTGAATTTTAAAACCAAGCATACGAGCGGCAAACTTCATTTCAATTTGAAAGGCATAACCAATAAAACGAATCTTATCTAAATCGATTTTTTCTAATACTTGCCGACGATAGCATACAAATCCAGCCGTTGGATCTTTAATCGGCATCCATGTAATCATCCGTACATAAAGCGATGCTCCGTAGGAAATGAAGATACGATCAGCGGGCCAATTTTCTAAACTCCCACCTTTCACATAGCGAGAGCCGACGGCAACGTCTGCACCTTGATTCGCACATGCTTCATAAAGACGGAGCAAGTCTTGCGGGCTATGGGAAAAATCCGCGTCCATTTCAAAAAAATATTCATACTCCCGTTCCAATCCCCAGCGGAAGCCTTTGATATAGGCAGTTCCTAATCCTAATTTTCCACTTCTTTCTACTAAATGAATTTTTTCTGGATATAGTTGCTGCTGTTCACGTACAAGATCAGCAGTACCATCGGGTGAGCCATCATCCACTACTAAAATATGAAAGGGATGCTCCAATGCCAATACGGTTTGAATCATACGGACGATGTTCTCACGTTCTTTGTAGGTTGGTATAATTACGAGGCAGTTGGACAATTTAAAACGGTTGACGGCTGACTGTGGACGATTGACATCTAGTCAAACGTTTCAGTCTTCTCCGTAGGTGAAATATTTAGTATTCTTTAAATAAGTGCCAAATATAAACGAATTTAGAAATAAGTGTTGAAATGGAGGTGCAGAATTATGTAGTTGTTGAAATGTAACTACTTCCTACTTTACTTAATCCCTATTTTAGGATAGTCACATCTCCTTTAATTATTTCTCCATCATCAATATCCAAGCGTAGAATAAAATAATAAGTTCCCTGAGGTAGTTCTTCTCCACTATTGGCGATGCCTCCCCAGTCGTTTAGATAGGGCTTTACGGAATAAACTATATCTCCCCAACGATTAAATACGATCAATTCACGGTCGGAATATTGTTCAGGATTTATTTCTAATAAATCAAAAATGAGTACATCATTTGCACCATCACCATTTGGAGTAATACCACTCGGAATGAACGTAGCGATGCTATCTTGAAACTCGTCAGATTTTTCTACCACGATCCTTACTAATGCTGTATCACAAGCATTTTCACAATCTAAATTACAAATTTCGTATTCAAATTCATCCTCACCAGAAAAACTAGCGGGTGCAGTATAATTTATATTTCCATTCGTAAAAGCATTAATCGTACCACCCGCTGGTTCTCCAAGTAATTGCACGCTAAAATTATTCACTCCCGTCAATACATCATTTTGGGTAACATCGAATGTCAATTCAGTGGTATTTTCGTCGTACTCTTTCAAATCATTATTTGCGGTAATTCCACCCGCAATCGTAACGATTAAAGTATCAGAACTATAATTAGGACAACTAGTAGTGGACTGTGTCCAAATAAAAACATTTTCACCATCCACTAAATCACTGACGGTCGTTTGCGATGCAGTCGGATCGTTAATAAAGGCATCTCCTAAAGTTGTCCACTCTCCTAATACATCGTCTTGAATCGGCTGCGCGGTAATCGTTAAATCTGCTTTCCCACAATTTGTAAAATCTGCTGCAACAAAAGCAGGGATAAGTGCTTCATCCGCAGTCACCATTACCGTATCCATAGCCATACAAAGACTAGTTGAATTTATCGCTGTCAGTATATATGTTCCCGCTGCGCTGACTTGAATGGCTGCTACATTCGCACTATTATCAATTTGTCCACCATCTAAAGCCATCCATCCGTATGTATCTGCGTCGGTGGAGTTATTGCCATCTAAAATAATAGGATCGCCACAAGTAATATTTTGACTAACTCCTGCATCGGCTATGGGCATCATTAAATTAGCAGTCACCGCAATCGTCTGTTGATCTTGACAACCGCTAATAGTATCTACCAAAATTAAGGTGTAATCGCCTCCTGTATTAATAGTAGGTTGTAACGTATTGGCTCCTGCCAAAATCGGACCGTCCACTCCATTCCAAAGAATAGTTGTATTTGCAGTCAAAGAAGAAGCGGTTGCATCCAGATTAATTTCAGTTTGATTGCAATTAATTATATCGGGCGTAGCAATAGTTACTGCTACATTATCTTCACCTTCTGATACGGTAACTACAGCCGTTGCAATGCAGCCTGATTCCATATTAGTAGCCGTTAATAGATAAGTTCCTGCTGCATCAATCGTTACAATTAATTCATCGGTTGAGCTAGTAAAATTACCATCAGTGGTTGACCATTCAAAGGTATTTTCATTCACATCTATATCACCAAATAAATCCAGTTCGGGCGTGCTACAGTCAATAAATAAATCATCCGTCGGCGAAATATTAACCATCGGCAATTCACCGCTACCTATCACTTCTACGCTTGCGCTACCTGTACAACCCGTTGGAGTTGTTACATTTAATAGAAATATTCCTGGCGCATCCACGCTTGCAATTGGCATATCCGCATTGGTAATCGTAGCACCTCCAGCAATAACTTGCCAACTATAAACATAACCCTCACCTGTATCAGATGCACTACCATCTAAAAGAATACTTTCATTATTTTCACAAGAAATTTCAGCAGGCTCAGCGATAATAACGATAGGTTCTCCACCACCATTCAATACTTCGACGGTATCCATTACCACACAACCAGTCATAGCATCTGTAATTGTTAAAGTATAAATACCCGTTTGCGTAGCCGAAGGTTGTAAGCGATCATTAGAATTAATGAGAATATTTTCAGCGGGCGACCATTCGATACCTATCTCGTCGCCATCTGTACTGCCAGTACCATTTAATTGCACTGCGGTTTCACCACAATTCAAATTGACATCCGCACCAGCATTAGCAATCAAAGTATTTTCTACTGGCGTAATTATCAACTCATCACTCGCTGAGCATCCCGTTTGATTATCCGTTACCATTAAAATATAACGTCCTGTAGAACTGACTTCTACATTAAGTTGATTTTCTGTGCCTGTAACGATTGTTCCGCCATCGGCAGCCGTCCACGTATAATTAAAGTTATCACCATTGGGTGAACTATCATCAATTATAATAACCGTTGAGTTACAATTAAAAACCCGATCCGCACCTGCAAAGGCTTCAGGGAGCGAATCATCGGCAGTTACTGCAACTGTGTCTCGTCCGATACAGCCCGTCTGTAAGTTTTCTACATTAAAAATATAATCTCCTGCGCTACTTACCATTACAGAAACCAGTGTCGTATCCGAGGTAAATATTCCACCTTCCGTTTCCCAAAAAAAGCGATAATTGCCAGGTGGGTTGACTACTCCTGTGAGCGTGATTTCATTTTCGCTACAAGTAATTTGCTGATCCTCGCCTGCATCTGCTAAAGGAACATTTTCGTCTAAAGTGACTGCGACTACATCAGTTACCGAACAGTTATTCACTGTATCCTGCACAATTAATCCATACGTACCAGGTTGATCAATAGTTACCGTGTTCGTCTCTGCGCCACTAACGATATTTCCTGCATCCAGTACGTTCCATACATAGATGATATTATCCCCCGCAGAAGAACGAGAACCATCTAAGTTAATCTCTGTTCCCGCACAAATAGTCGCTGCTCCACCTGCATCGGCGGTTAAAATAATTCCTTCGTTGACAATCACTTCATCCTCTGCCTGACAGCCCGTCACACTGTTGCTAACCGTTAATAAATAGGTGTCTGTACCACGAATGGTCGGCATTAAGGTAGCTCCGTTTCGTATTACACTACCCGTATTAAGAGCAGTCCAGTTATAAATAATATCTGCCCCCATCGAGGAACCGTTAGCATTTAGCACTAAAGTATCCGCACTACAAGTAAATGCCGTATCGATTCCTGCCATCGCTTGAGGCGATTCACCTGCTAAAGGAACTTCAAAATTAGCTAGTAAACTTAAACCAGAAGCATCCGTAATAGTAACACTATATGAACCCGCAGAGAGGTTTTGTATTTGGGAATTCTCTGGTGGATCAGATGTGTTCCATAGATAATTATATGGTGTTTGCCCCCCGCTTACTTCAATTGAAATACTTCCATCAAATTCGGTAGGACAAGACTGGGCGACAATCGTAGAGTCGATAATCGTCAATTGATCATTGATACATAATTCGCCATTTTCGGCATTGAGCGAAATAGCTTCTCCCATAGATGCCGCCGTCGTTACCTCAATTAGACTAGGAGTGTCCGTGATTTCTACATCCGAACATGCCAAGGGTTCACCAATAGCATCAAAACATAGTTCAAAAATAACGGTATTGTCTGCTAAATTTACACCTTGTCCATCACTATTACCTTCCCAGACTACGATTAGTTGACCGTTATCCGTCTGCATCGTATTAAAACTATTATCATCGAATCCAGTTAACGTTTGCGGATTAATTAAATCTGTAAAGTCTAAGATTTCATTGTCCCAGTTGACAGAAAATTGCGCACTAACGACTTCCGTAAAATTAAATACTTTAAATTCTAAACATTCATTTTCTCCTGCATCTACATTAGTTGTTTCGACGTTGATAGTAAAACCATTGGGGTTTTGCACGCACGATTCTCCATTCTGTGTTTCAATGGTTGCTTCAAAAGGTTCGTTACCATCGGTAGCTGCAACTGTAGCGGATGGATCATTATTTCCGGCTCCAAATGACTCAAAAGTTATCGCCTCACATGCTCCCACAGTAGCATTTTCAGCAACCGTAAAATACAATTTAAAAATCGCGGTCGAATCAGGTACGGTTACACCATTATTGTTTCCTAAGTCCAGCCATGAAACAGAGATATTACCAAATTCCGCAACATTAGTATTGAAAGAGTTTGCATCTAAAAATGGCAAGTTATACGCACCAATAGAATCAAACTGAAGAATACTCGTTTCCCAGTTCACTGGAAATTCAATGCTTTCAATATTTTCAAAGTTAATTACCTGAATCGGTACACATACTGCATCCCCAGGTTTACCAGCTACTTCACTAGCAATCAATTGTAAATTTTTACCCGGAATAATAATCCGCCCAGGGATATTCCCACTAAACCCCTGCCCTTCCGTATTCGTAAATACCGTATTCAGAAAAGCAATATCACTTTCGGTATTGCGCTCATCAACGGTTCTAAAACAAAGTTCAAAAATAGAAATGTTATTATCTAAAATAATTGCTTGATTACCTGAAATATTCCATTCCAGAGGTAATTGCCCCAAAGCCACATTAACTTCATCAATCAAGAGTCCGGGCAAGGCATTAGTCGGCGTAGCCGAAACGAATTCTAATACAGCTGGATTCCAACTTACAATGGATTCCATACTCGTAATATCAATAAAATCGCGTACCCGAATGGGAATACAAACCTCTTCATTGGGATTGGCAATTTCTTCTGGAGCAACGATAGTTGTGCCTTCTTGTGAACGAATAAAGATCCGTCCATCATTGTTGATTAAACCTAAATTATCACCACCATAGTTAAATTTGATAATTTCAATTGGAGTACCCTGTGGAGGCGTTCCATCTACAAAAGAAATAGGAGAGCTCGTCCCATTTTCACCAATTAAATCAAAACATATCGTAAAAATACGTCGCCCATCTTCTACCGATAAACCACCATCATTGGCATTATCATAAGACATAGAAAGTTGTCCGCTATTAAGTCCACTGGGTTGAGTATTAAAATTGCTCACACTTAAATTAGGCAGACTGAACATTCCAATATTAGCAAACTGTAATACCGTAGGATCCCAACTAACCGTCATCTGCATCACGACTACACTATCAAAATTTTCGACGGTAATCGGTATGCAAATCTGATCGCCCATTTCGCCAACTTCGGTAGTGGCGTTGACTATTAGGGGCAATGTACAGATTCCAACGAGCGCATCTTCGGTCAGTAAGCCAATGTTTTGAGTATTCGTATTCACCCGATTCACGACGATGGCTTCGGGCTCATCCACAATACTAACCATCGTATTCGTACCACAATCGCCAACGACGCGGAAATTTATCGCAAATAATCTACGGTCATCCATCAGGTCAATCCCCATCGGATTAGCCGTGGTCCACCGTAAAATCATTACGCCATTATTTGCATTAGAAAGATCATAAAAGGTGGGCGTAAAAAAATTATTGTCAATGCCATTCACATCTACTAGTTCCAGTACCGCTGGATCCCAAGTGACGGAGAAATTCATTCTAGTAATATCCGTAAAATCTCTGGTAGAAAATTCTGCCACATAGGTATCGCCGGGGCTAAATACCCCGTCGCTAATAGATACCGTAGGCTGTGCATAAACAGCTACTGTTATACAAAGATTAAGGAATAAAAAAGTAATCAGCTTTTGCATATAAAAATGGATATTGGATACTGGATTGGGGATATTAGAATTAGTATTTATCCTCATCTTACCAAAGAAATAGCCAGATTCAATTCATGTGTTCCTCCAACAAAAGGTCCGAAAGAGCTAAAAGAATAATCGAAACCATAACCGATATTAAATATATCTTCTTGCCCTAGACGAAAACCTGTTTCGAGGTGAAAATTCCCCCCCGTGGACAATCCTGTCCCAATCCAAAAAGACTCAACGATTTGATAGCGTAAATTAAAATCAACATTGACAGGTGCGCCCGCTACGTATTTGACCCAAACGGAAGGTTCGAGAAAGGCCGTCTGATTGCGATTAAGGTATTTAATAATACCCGCTTGCGCGTAAAAGTGTTGCAAACGTTGGGTAAAAAATTCGCCTTCTTCTCCTCGGAAAGTAAGTTCCAAACCGATGACCTGAGGTACAGAAACACCACCATAGATATAATCGTCTTGAAATATGCCTGATTCAAATTGCCGATAATAGTAAATCCCCAATCCAATATCAGGGAAAATCTGCGACTGATCCCTTGTACCTAGTACATCATTTTGATCTCGAAAATCTATTTCGGAAGCATTAACGCGGTACTGGACAGCACCTGCCGTCAAGCCAATCGCGAAACCTGAATAATCAGGATCGTCGGAAACAATTCCTCCAATTCGCACATATCCACCTGTAAATCCCGTCGGTCCAGTCTGGTCATTGATCAGATAGCCACCAGCGAGTAAACTCACTCCTGAGTTGTTGGCAATATAACTTCCATGCAGGACCTGGGTACGTGGTGTAGTGGAAAGTTCCGTCCATTGCGAACGATAGGATAAACCAAAATTGAGATTGTTTTCACCAGCAGAAAGCAGGTAATTACTTGGCATAGCAGCGGGATTGATGATACCCGCTTGTTCTCGGTATTGCGTGAATAGCGATAGCTGCTGTGCCCGAATCGAAGAAGAAATTGCCAAAAAAATAACAAGCAGTAGTAATCTAGGCATGGGAATGATCGGCATTTTATCGGTAAGAGAGTCTGAAAAGAACGGACTTAGAAAATTGCCCGCAAAAATAGCATTTGACCCATTATAAACTACGATTATGCCAAATTATTATTTCAAGAAAGTTAAATATGTACAATTAAGGACGTAGTTTAAAAATGTCGTTTAGTAACGACGAAATAATAAAGTCGTCAATTTAGAGGGAATTATTGTTTTGCTGTAAGAATTTGTCTAATAAAAAATGCTCAGCAAATAGTATTACCTACTTGTTGAGCTTTTTTTAATATACTTAAATCGATGGTCTAATTGACTCAAGTACCTGAGAGTCAAATCTTATACCAAGTATTGCCAACTTACTTCAACGCCACTTCCAAATAGACTGGCTGATGATCAGAATAGGCGAAATTTTGATTTATCCCTTTCACGGAAAGCGCACGTAGGTTGGGCGAAAGCAGGTAGAAATCAATCAATGTGATAAAAGTCTCACCAGGTTCGTACACATCCGCCATTTTACGATTGGTAGGTACGGTTGGATCGTACACCCACTGCCATTCGGCGGGTAAAAAGTCTGGTGCAATATTAATCTGCGAAAATCCACCTGACTTTCCAGGCATAAAGCCGTCAAATTGAAAATATGGCGGCACTTGATTCCAATCTCCTCCCAGAATCACATAGTTACCTTTTTCATACGCTGCCGTTACCATATCTTTCAAAAAATCCATCTGCTGTTTTTTCAATACACCTCCCTGATCATAAGCTGAATTATGTACATTTCCAATCAGTAACTCTTTTCCATTTGCTAATGCATAACGCTGCCATAATACACAGCGATCCAATTGAAAAACCCGCGTTGGCCATGGATGATCGCCGGGCAATTGGTAACGTGTAGATTCCGTGGGTTGAAAGCGACTATAGCTCGCTAATCCAGAATGGGTATATCCATACGCTCGCCACGGTTCAAAAACAGGAACGGGAACGCGTGGTACTTTATAATTTGGTGCAAAAGCAGCAGCATAGTCAGTTTTTATCGCTTTTATTTTTTCGAATTGGTTATTATAATAACTGCGGCGTGATTCGAAATCTACTTCTTGTAATAGAAAAAAATCCGCTTTTGTTTGACTCAATACTTGTTCAATGCCTTCATTGTACGTATTCACTAAGTTTTCCGGCGAACGCACCATTCTACCTTTAGCAAAGAAAAAATCGCCATGATCGTAGAAGAAATTGGACTTTGCTCCTAAACCACCAAAACCCAAATTCCAAGTCAGCAAACTAAGTGTACTATCCGCTATTACTTCTTCGGATGCCGTAGTCGTAGCATCTGCCGACAAAATCGCTGCTGGCTGATAATCATAAAAAGTACCGTGGATCAAGACCACCGCAATGTATAAAAAGAACACAACGAGCAGTGCCCCAACAAATCGAAAAAAAGATTTTAACATGAAAAGTAGTTAAATAGTACGACAGATTTAATTCATCAACTAAATAATCATAATTACCTGATTATCAGAGAATATTCATCCCTTCTATCATTCACAAATGATGTCATTGTACTTATAAGTTAGAAAACTGATGTTCGATTAAAGTCCCAATACATCCGACATCGCAAAACAACCTTTGCGATCTTTGATGTATTCCGCTGCGAGAATCGCTCCCAAGGCAAAGCCATCACGTGAATGTGCCGTATGTTTGATATCAATGGTATCAATTTCGGACTGATAAACAACAGCATGAGTACCTGGTACGCGATCGATCCGTTTAGAGATAATTGGTAAATCAGCAGTAGTTACCGCTGATTTATTAATCCATTGCTCCTTGCGTTCCATATTATCAATAATACCTTCTGCCAACGTAATCGCTGTTCCACTAGGTGCATCCTTTTTCTCCGTGTGATGGATTTCTTCCATTGCAACCGAGTATTGTTGCTGCCGATTCATCAATTGAGCTAATCGCTGATTAATTGCAAAAAAGATATTGACACCTACGCTAAAATTGGTCGTGTGTAGTAGCGTTCCATTTTGTGCTAAACAAATCTCGCGTACCTGCCGCATTTTGTCTCCCCAACCTGTCGTGCCTGAGACGATGGGCACACCTGCTTCAAAACAAGTAAGCGCGTTCTGAAATGCAACATCAGGTTGCGTAAATTCAATAGCGACCTCTGCGCGTTGTAAATTTTCAACCGTAAAGTCAGCTTGATTGTCCCGATCAATAATAAGTACAATTTCGTGTCCTTGCTCCTTTGCCAATCGCTCAATTGTTTTACCCATTTTTCCATAACCGATTAAAGCAATTTTCATGTTTTATCTTTTGAATTCCGTTGTTTGGTAGTAACTAATTTGAATCTGTAATCAGTAGCCTGCTTCTAATTTTATAGAAATAGAAAACACACTACTTGTAACAACATGCAGTTAATCGCATTTAACTTTCCTTAGCATTGTTCATCATTAACCCTCGCTAATGTAAGTTGAAAAAGTAGCCGCAAATTAGTAAATATACTGGGATGATAGATGAGTTTAATAAAAAAAAAGTTATTCTTCCTCGATGCGCAACCATCCATAAATAATTGACTATCAGTATTTTAATCTAAAAATCAGGGAAAATAAATTCTAAATCGTCGTACTTTTTGGAAAAAAATAAAATACAAGGTGACTACTCCACAAGCCTCACGTCTTAATCGCATATTTCTTCCTATAATAATTTACATATCCAGAACAGTTCAGAATCAATCAACACATTTAGTTCTACGAAAAAAATACGATAGTATGGCAGTTATCATTACACTATGAATCAATTAACTGCATAGCAGTTATCTCAAACTACCTACTATTTCAAAGAACTCTCTTTTTTATGTTTATGTCATCAGGCAATTAAGCATTTGCATTCGCCCTCTCTTCTCAGGAGAGGGCTTTTTTTTACTCAAGTAAATTCACGTGTTTTTCTCGATTAAATGGTATAAATCATTCCCGATGAGCAATTTGCCACAATTTTACAATCGAACAATTTTGTCAATTTACTTATTTATCTTTGCGCGAAATTTTCTAACCAAAAAAGAGGAAGTTGAATGAATAACTCGTTTATAACTATCTATTTAAAATAGTTTTATACATTTTGCCTTTCAACCTTTCTAATATAAAAGACTGTAAAACCATGAGTAACGCTTTTTTTCGCGTACCACCTGCCAAAAATGAACCCGTATTAGGTTTCCGCGCTGGCTCACCCGAACGTGCCGCTGTACAAGCCGCAATTGCTGATTTGAAAGCTCAAGAAATTACGATTCCAATGACCATTGGTGGCAAACAGGTTGAAACGGATAACCGTATTTCCATGCACCCGCCCCACGAAACGAGTCATTTACTCGGTCATTTCTGTAAAGGTGGTTCCAGCCACGTACATCAAGCAATTGATGCGGCTTTAGCAGCCAAAAAGGATTGGGAAAATATGCCGTGGCAAGAACGCGCTGCTATTTTTCTAAAAGCAGCGGATTTATTATCAGGCCCGTTTCGCGCGCGCATGTTGGCAGCTACGATGTTGGCACAAAGTAAAAATGTCTTTCAAGCGGAGATTGATGCAGTAGCCGAAATGTGTGATTTTTTCCGCTATAATGTGCAATATATGACGCAGATTTATCAGGAACAACCTGAAAGTGCGCCAGGTATTTGGAATAGAATGGAACATCGTCCATTGGAAGGTTTTGTATTTGCGATAACGCCTTTTAATTTTACTTCGATTGCAGCAAATCTTTGCGCTGCTCCAGCGATGTTAGGGAATACCGTCATCTGGAAGCCTGCGGAGTCGCAGGTTTATTCAGCGCAAGTGATTATGGATGTTTTTGAAGCAGCTGGTTTACCCGCAGGTGTAATCAACTTGATTTTTGTAGATGGTCCAGTAGCAGGAGATATTATTTTTAGCCACCGTGATTTTGCGGGTTTACACTTTACTGGAAGTACGGGCGTTTTCCGCAATTTATGGCGTACCATTGGTAAAAATGTCGATAAGTACCGTAGTTATCCACGTGTAGTAGGCGAAACGGGCGGTAAAGATTTTGTAGTAGCGCATCCTTCTGCGGGTGCAACCGAGGTAGCCGTAGGATTAGCGCGCGGTGCGTTTGAATACCAAGGTCAGAAGTGTTCAGCGGCAAGTCGAGCTTACGTGCCTAAGAGTTTATGGGCGGATGTTAAAAAAGAATTAGTAGCAATTGTGAAGGATTTCAAAATGGGTAATCCAGAAGATTTCACCAATTTTGTTAATGCCGTAATTGACGAACGAGCGTTTGATAAAATTTCTAATTACCTCGCCGTAGCGCGCGATGATGCAGCCGGTGAAATTATCGTCGGTGGCGGTTATGATAAATCGAAAGGTTACTTTATCGAGCCAACCGTTATCGTTACAGAAGATCCAAAATACCGCACGATGTGTGAAGAGATTTTTGGTCCAGTTCTGACAATTTATGTTTATGAAGACGATAAGTTTGAAGAAACATTAGACATTGTAGATAGTACTTCACCTTACGCGTTGACGGGTGCTATTTTCTCCAAAGATCGCGCAGCAATCGTCACTGCTACCGAGAAATTGCGCAATGCAGCAGGTAATTTCTATATTAATGATAAACCGACGGGCGCAGTAGTGGGACAGCAACCATTTGGTGGCGCGCGTGGTTCAGGTACGAATGATAAAGCAGGTTCTATTTTAAATATGTTCCGCTGGATTTCACCACGGACAATCAAAGAAAACTTCGTTCCACCAACGGATTATAAATATCCTTTTTTGGAAGCAGATAAATAATAATTAACGCGTAACGAAGTACGCTTTTGAAAGTAAAAAAGGTT
Organism: Saprospiraceae bacterium; assembly: GCA_045106545.1. GTDB lineage: Bacteria > Bacteroidota > Bacteroidia > Chitinophagales > Saprospiraceae > JBGCES01. The sequence goes on along the minus strand of JBGCES010000460.1, from coordinate 7,555 downwards.
GTCTGAGTGAATTCAGACAACCTTTTTCAATTAATTCTTTCTATTTCTGTTAACGCTATTTTTGGATTAGATTATACCGATTCTAATTTTCATCTTTCAATCTGTTGGATTTACTCTGTATGAAAATTTTACATCAACACACCATTTTGCGGCTCAATACTCGGCGGTAAATCTTTCTCACCCAACATTTCCAATAAGTCAATTTCAATCACCCGACTCAAGGACAACATCGGAATATCATTCCCCAAACCTTCAAATGGATTTTCGGAATAATCGCCAATCAATTCCATCATTAAATAGACCCAACTCACCAAAACGGTAAATGGAATAGATAATAGTGCCCCCCAATCTCCTAATTTAGAAAATTCTGATACCATTCCGAATGGCAGTAAAAAGATGAAAATTCCAACAAAAATGAAGCTCGAACTACCGTATTGACGGGGCAATGGAAATTTCTTAATACGTTCGCACTTTCCTTGATGGATGTAAAAATCGTAAAGGATTTTTTGCAATTCCATGTGACGAAAATCGTCAATCAATTTTGCACCACGCAGTTGTTTTAAATCTTGTGCCTGCTGGTCAATAATCTGAGTTGCCGTATTTTTATAATTAATCAACCGTTCATATTCAGCTTTACCTAAAAATTGTTGCAACGCTTTCTCCGTAATATCATCATCGAGTAAGCCTACACCAAAGCGCTTCATGCGCTGACGCGTTACTCTGGCGATGTGTTTATTTTGATTAATATGCTCCCATGGGGTAGGAATTAATAGTTGACTTCGCAACGCATACAACCAAGCGATGTGTCGATACAGCAAGGTTTTATGAATCGCATGAATCTCCGCTTCGCTTTGATTTTGTAACGTAAATTGATTGCCCACAAAACCTTTCACTGCACTTCCCCACGCGCGGCTACTATTAATAATCGCTCCCCATATTTTTCGCGCTTCCCACAGTCGGTCATACGCTTGATTATTTTTAAAACCAATATAAAAGGCAACCGCAGTACCAATGACCGAAAGCGGCAACCACGGAATAGATAACCATTCTAAATGGAAATATTCGTATGCAGCAGTAACTAAAACTGCCCACGCGGTAATCCAAACGAGATGTCCGCCAGTAAATTGGAGTACGCTGACTGCGCTAAAATTTTTATTTACGTACATGAAGAGTTGTTGATTGAGTTTAAAAGTTGATTAGTTGATTAGTTGATTAACCAAGCAATCGTACTAAGTAGATAGACGTTAGAGTTTAGGCTAGGCTATTCAAAATATCCCGCACTGAGCAAAATTTATACGCCGCATTTTTCTGCGTATTCTGCTTAACTTTTTTCGCAAGAAAAATGCTCCGCGATCTGAAAACTAAGCTGTGTGCGTGTTAGAGCAGAAAAACTCTGCGTCTTTGCGTCCTTTGCGTTTCATAAAAACCTAGCGGAACAACTTTAGTTGCTTTGAACAGCCTAAGTTTAGGCGTTAGATAATTCGTTGACTATCAATTTTCTAACGTCTTAAATCTATCAACCTACTTACTATTTTTCAAAGTTAATAAAATCTGTAGGTTTCTCATTTTAACAAACAGATCATATTCAGATATTAGTCTGATTACCTGCTTATTGATCACCACATTAATACCTTTTTTCTACCAAAAAGGAAAAGCAGCAAATACGATTCACTGCTTTTCAAAAAATACTTCTACTAGATTAATTTTAAACTAATTCCATCGGCAAATCCGTCAACCGCTGCCCCGTCAAGCGATAAACAGCACTCCCAATAGCAGCAGCAATCGGGCCCAGTGGTGGTTCACCAACAGGCAACGGTACATCTGCACCTTGCACCAAATGCACATCGATTTCCTTCGGGCTATGCTTCATCAATGCCATACGATAAGGGCCGTAAATCGTTGGTTGCAATTGACCATCACGTAAGGTCATTTTTTCGTGCATCGCGGCACTGATGCCCATGATAATCGAACCTTCACACTGCGCACGGACTTGGTCAGGATTCACCGCGATACCGCAGTCGAGCACACAGGTTACTTTATGAATTTTAATCTCGTCATCCTCTATCGAAACTTCGACTACGTGGGCACAAGGCGAGTTAGTATCAATGGAAGCGGCAAGTCCCATTGCGCGACCATTTTGAGGTTGGTCTTGAAAATTCGCTTTTTCGGCTGCCATTTTAATGACGTTACGAATACGTGCGCCATTTCCTTCCTCGCCTAAATGAGCCAATCGAAAATCTACAGGATTCTTACCCGCTTTCACTGCCATTTCATCCATGAAGCTTTCTATGGCAAACGTATTGGCTAGCAATCCTAAACTTCTCCACCAACTCGTCGCAAAAGGCAAGGTCGTATGCCACTGTACTGCTCGATGATTAGGGATTTTTTCATACATAATATTACCGCCGCGCATCGCCCCAATATCTGTTCCCAAAACAGTGTGAATTGCCGAGGGCATCATGATGGAATTAATCGCTACGTCACCACTTGCGTAATGATGTTCCAATCCTTCTAATCGCCCGTCACTATTCAGTTTTCCTCGCATAATATGGTGCGTAGGTGGACGAAAAGTATCATTTTGAAATTCTTCTTTACGTGTAAAAAAGTATTTGACAGGACGACCTACGGCTTGAGATAGTTGTGCCGTTTCAATCGCATGGGAAGTATCCAATCGCCGCCCAAAACCGCCGCCCAGATAAGTACCAATAATATTGACATCTTCCGTTTTTAAATCCAGTGCTTTCGCAACTTGCTTTTGGGTAATCCCCAATACCTGAGTAGATAATTTAACCGTTGCTTTTCCATCTTTGACGAAGGCGACTGCGCCGTTGGGTTCCAGTTGCGCGTGCGCGCCAATTGGGCTAGTAAATTCCAGCGAAACGACATCTTCTGCTTCTGGATCTAGTTCTTTGCCCTCTTTTTGAGTAATCATTTTGTTTCCCTGACCAACTTGTAATAACTCGCGAATCTCCGCCTCTGTCCATTTTTTGGGAATGTTCCATTCCACTTTAATCTTATTTTTTGCTGCTAAGGCTTCCGGAAAACTATTGGCAATCACGCCTACCCAATTGTCTTTTTTTACCACCTTTACTACGCCTGGCATTTGTTCTGCTGCGGTGGTATCTGCACTTTTCAAAGTGGCGTCCACATGAATGGGACGTACGACGGCAGCGTGTAACATATCAGGCATTTCAGCATCCATCCCGAAGATGGGATCGCCCACTACTTTTGCCGTCAAGTCCACCCGTTTGACGGGTTTACCTACGAATTTATAATCAGCGACAGAACGCAATTCAGGCGTTTTACTCACTTTCCAGTCCGTTACTTGCGCGGCAACTTCGGCGTAAGTCATACTTTTTCCATTTCCTTCTACTACGCCATCTTTAGTCGTCAAATTGGCGATATCAACACCCATTTGTTGCGCAGCAGCAGCTTTAATCGTCTCGCGCATTGTCGCTGCCATTTCCCGCAAGGGTTGCCACAAAGAAGCAACGGACAAACTACCGCCCGTACTCAATCCATCTACGATCCCCGTAGCGGTTTCCGCCGCTTTGACGATGATATTTTTTACATCAACATCCAGTTCGTCGGCAACAATTTGCGCAAATCCAGTAAACGTGCCCTGCCCCATTTCTACTTTCGGCGAAAGCAATACGACCTGATTATCTTTGGTCACCTCAACCCATAAATTCGCCTCCGTTCCTGTTCCATTATAAGGCGGTATCATCGTTTCCGCCAAGCCCAACGCCCCGCGCCGTAATGGGTTGATAAATACACACGTACCAAACGCCAATACGCCCAGTGTTCCTAATCCGCCGCGTACCAAGAATTTTCTACGCGAGAAGCTTTTTTTATTTTCTGACATGATCTTTAATTGAGAATTGAAAATGGAGAATTCAGGAGATGTAAAATTTTAAATGTAAAAATTGCGTGCTGTACACTTTCCTCCTTTACCTTATTTATAAAAATGACTTACTCGTAATCATCACGTGCTACACTTTTACATTTTACATTTTGAGTTTTAAATTTTACATTTCAACTGCTCCTTGTTCTTTTTTGATTTCCGCTGCTCGCTTAATCGCTTTCCGCATCCGATAATACGTTCCACAGCGACAAATATTGACGATATTTTCATCAATATCTTGATCGGTCGGATTGGGTATTTTTTCCAACATTGCCGCCGTTGCCATCATAAATCCAGGTTGGCAATAACCACATTGAGGAACGACTTCTTCCATCCATGCTTGCTGTACGGGATGTAAATTATCGCCTGCTGCCAAGCCTTCGATAGTAGTGACAGATTTGCCTTCCGCAAATTTTACGGGATAAGAACAGGAGCGAACCGACTCACCATCCACATGTAACGTACACGCGCCGCAAGCGGCTTTACCGCAGCCAAATTTTGTTCCTTTTAAATCCAATACATCGCGAACAACCCAAAGCAGTGGCGTTTGTCCGTCGGTTTCTACGGTTTGAGGTTGTCCGTTGATGGTGAATGATATTTGCATATGAATGAAGTTTTGAGTTGTGGGTTAGTGCACATGTCGGAGACACTGCGCGAGCGAGTTAACGCACAGGTCGGAGACACTGCGCGAGCGAAAATAGAAATGAACTACTGCTATTCCGCAAGTAAATTATCTTTTTGATAAACCATAATTGCTTTGGCTACCATTTGGCTAATTTCGGTTTCTAGTGACTCGTCTAAGTATTTTACATGAAAACAGGACTTACCTTTTTTAAACTTTTTTAATTGCTCCGATAAATCCGTAAATTCATCGGGATGGGTATAAGCAGGATAAAAATAAAACCTGACATCTTTTGCTTTGGGCATAATGCTAGAAAAGTAAATACCTTTCACCATTTTTTTTCCTTGCGGTGCTTCGATTGTACCCGCGACCTCAAAATTAGTTGGCTTATCTACTCGTACTTTTAGCGTTCCTAAATGGCTTTCGAGTATACTTTTTAGCTTTTCTCGGATGGCAGATATTTCGGTGATTTTCATTTCCTTTTAAGTATTTATTATTATAAATATACACCTATGTAAAGACAACAGAGTAACGAATATTTTTCAATTTTTAATTTTCAATTATCAATTATCAATTATTCCATTGGAATAACCGCGCCCGCTGCGACCCATTCTTTTACTGCTTTAATATAAGTTTCTTTATCCACAGGTGGTTTTTCTCGTGCGATACCATCCGCATCTACGCCTGGTTCAAATACCCAAAGTACAAGATCATCTTCTGTTAAGTGTTTTTCAATTTCCTCCACACTACGTCCGCCATTGCGTTCAGTATCAAGCATAGATTCCGCGATTTCTATCGCAGAAAGTCCTTCCCATGCCATACTACGCGGCGCGAGATGCCAATGTGGTGCGCCTGGTACGCCCGAATACATATTATTCTCTGATTGGTGACAAGATTCACATTTTACCGCAGCTACGCCGTGTCCGTCTGCGCCCCGTTGGACATTAAAATTATGGATGTGACTATCTTCTCCTTGCCGAGGACGGTCGCCAGCAGGGTGGCAATTAACACAACGTTTGTGCGTCAACACTGCCATCATAGTATTAAATGCTTCCGTTGCGGGAGGGTTTTCGTTATTTGAAAAATCCGTGTCGGTGGTAGTCGTTACTTTTTCAGGAATTTCAAAAGTATTGGTCATTGCAAAAGTGACGGAGACCATCAGAATGGCAATGATTAAAAATTTTAGGTGATTGAGCATGTTGATTGATTTTATATTAGAGTAACGCACAGGATAGAGACGATGTGCGAGCCTAGTCAGATCGATGAATTACTTTTTCGAAAACTGGTCAAGGTAACGCCAAATTCATTTTTAAAAGCACGGCTAAAATGTGCTAAACTTTCAAAGCCCAAGCGCAAATAAAACTCGGATGGTTTGAGGTTAGAATGGCTCAAAATGGTTCTTGCTTCGCGTAATCGGCGTTTTTGTAGCCAACGATGCGGCGTTTCTTGATAAATAGATTTGAATTCACGGCAAAACGTAGAAAGGCTTCTTCCTGACTGTTTTGCAAACATACTCAGTGGTATATTATGCATATAATTCACTTCCATGAACTGCCGTAAATCAACTCGCTGATCACTGAAATCTTGTTGAAAGATACTCTGACACTCTGGGTGAAATTTCAAAATCCCCAACAGTGCTTCCAAGGTTTTTATCTCTAACAACTGTTTATCTATGACTTGTTCGGCGTTGAGGTAATTAATTATACTTGCGAAGAGTCCTTGTAAGATGGGATTAGTAGGTAAAATGTAGATAGGCTCCATCTTGACTGCCGTCAAAGATGATCTCAGACGATCCTGTTGCTTTACTTGTTCTATAAAATTATCTCGCAACGCAAAGGCATACATTTGCGCCTCTCCTTCCGCTGCTGTCCAAGTTTTATACATGATGCCAGAGGTAAAGCGATTGAGCAACGCAAAATTTCCTCGTCCAATCTCCATTTTGCGATCTTCTAGCTCTACATGCAATGTTCCTTTTTGCATATAAAGCAATAAAATAGACCCAAAATAAAACGGATGTCTTTCGGTAATTTGTCCCTCGAAGGAAACCATTACCTCCAAATCATCACAATGGACATATTTTATTTGCTTATCCATATTGTAAAGGTATCATTAGTTCAGCAACTTTAGTTATCTGTTTTATTTAAAAAACTTGTCTGAAACAGTCAAAAGAAGGTGATGGTTGGATGGTTAGATTGATCTAAGATTTACTTTTTAACTACATTTGGTTTAGTCGTTATCATGTCCTGTTTCTATACATTACATCTGTTCGGAGAACATATTTAGTTCCTTTGGGGACGGGGCAGCCTTCATGTTTTTGCTCGTGGATAAAACATAGCGCCGTTCCAGTTTTAGGTCGGATAATTACTTCATCAAATTTAGTTTCTCCACCTACAAAATCATCATTGAGATAAATCATGAAGGTGATTCTACTTTCTTCTTGTTCATTTCTTTTGAATCTACCGTCAATATGTCTTTTGAATCTTTGATTGGATTCGTATTTATAAAACCTGAATTGTTCATTTAAACCGACCGCGACATTATTTTCGACTTCCATTCGGCAGAATCCTTTCAGTATGTCCCAAAATTGATTGGCAAGGTTTTCATCGGGGTACATTAGTCGGTAATTATTTCTAATGATCTTCATCATTTTTTGACCACTTCTTAAACTGACTTTTTGCTCTTCGTAACCTTTTTGTTTACTGAAAAGTATTAGATCTTCACACGCACGTTCGGTAAGAAAATTATCGATTGTCCAAATGATTTCGCTGTGATAGGTTGCTTTCATAATTTTTGATGCCTTGGTTTTAAATCAAACGACACTTTGAAAGTGCCGTCAGATACGCCGCTCAATAGACAAAATTTTCAAAATATCATTCATTCTTACATAGTAGAATTGATTACTGCCTACGCACCGCTTTTACAATATTCTCCGCCTCCGTATAACCATTCGCAATCAAGTACAATTGCCCATCTTTCTGCAAAACAACCGTCGGAAAACCGCGCACGCCCATTTCAGCGGAGGCGGTAAA
>JBGCES010000046.1:0-5541 GCA_045106545.1 Saprospiraceae bacterium | reverse complement strand
TGATTCATCGGCAGTATGCGTATCGAATAAAAGCAAAAAATGAACTACTTTTTGTTGTACGACAAAAGATAATATTTCCTCAATATTAGCTTGAGTTAATACCTTTTGCCAACGATCATTGCGCTGCGGACGTCCACCTTTTCCTTTTACGATAGGTTGTCGCTCCAACTCGGAATCATAAAAAAGTAACTCTTTGCCTTCTTTTTTATAAGTATCCAAATAATTAGAATGTCCCGCAAAATAAAGTAAAACGGTATCGCCATTACGTAGATTTTGCCAATTCTCAAGTATGCGAACAACGTTTTCAAACGTCGCTTCTTGATTCACCAAAACAGTCGAATTGCTTTCCTGATCTTGCGTCGTCGCGTAACGCGCTAGAAAGTCGCTTAATGCATTGGCATCGTTCACACAACCACTGAGCGACGATATTTCTTCCTGCGGATATTCGTCAATTCCAATCAATAAAGTATGCAAAGTCGGCGGCTGAATCTGTTCCATTGCTCCTGCTACGTCGCTATTTACTTCTACTGGAATACCACTTTCGTCATCGGTTAGGTACGTACGCAATTGCGGAAATTCATTGAGCTGTTGCAAAAAAGCTTCGCTATTGCGCTGCATTAACGATTTTAATGCGCCTGCGAAAACGGCGCGTTCGCCAAATTCTTTTTTCACGTCTTCCCGCTGCGCCGTGATTTCTACGCGTCGTTTGGCTTTCGCCCAAAAATCCATAATACGTAAGGCTTCCGTCTGATTAGTTGCTAAGGCTTGTTGTAGTTTCTGCGCAAGTTTTTGCCCGACTGCTTTGGGATTTAAAAACACCAAACTGTTCCAATCTTGCACCTCTTCATAACCATTGCCCCAGCGGAGTGTCCCAATATTTTGGCGTTGATGATACGCCTGTACAAATTTGGCAATGGCTGAGGGCGGATGTAATCCTCGCTTTCGCCATTGTTCACTTTTTGAAGCAGTCGTCAACCACTCTACGAAGGCGTCGCGCACCTCGGGCAGCATTTCGTACAATTCATAACCGACCTCCCGACACATATCCGAAAGCAATACATCAGCAATCGCCATGCGGTGAATACTCGTTTGCTGACCACGCCATTCGTATTGATTAAAATTCAACCAAATTTTGTATAATAAATCAGGCGTAAGCAAAGCAGGAACAGCCGCGTAAGCCGCCATAATAAAATGCCCAAAACCGTATTCGCGGTAGTAATCTTCCGTGAATTGTTCGTAAAACCGCAGCACCTTGCGATAGTCTGGCGACTCGCGGAAGGATTTAGGAAAATGTCTTGGTAATACGTTGAGCATATTGGGAGCACAGACATTCTTGTCTGTATATTTTGTATAAGTTTATGGTAATCAGTTGATTGTGGATTTATTTTGACAGACAGGAATGTCTGTCCTCCAAGTCAAAGCAACCGTATGGCATTTTGAAAATCAAAATCGGTTTCTTCTATGACGGGTAGCATTTCTATTTCTTTATGTTTATTCAATAACTCTGCCGCCGTTCCCTGCCAACGATGACGGGGTAGGGGATTGATCCAGACAATACGCGCCGCATGTCGTTGCAATTGCTGCAAAAAGCGTTGCGTATTTTTATACTGTTGTTGCGCTCGTGCTCGTTGCAAGTTCCCTCGGGCGGCACCCGCATCGCTGATAATAAAAGCGGTGGTGAAATTGCGATTGCCACGCTGCAATGCTGTCGGTAACGCTACTGGTTTGGTCAAATTTTCCGCTTCAAACACGCGCCCCAACGGATAATCATGGTAATAAAAAACGGGCGCCAGTCGATGTCCACCTTCGTTTTTGGCGGTGTCAATCAATCGACGTGTCAATTCATGAAAAGGCATCATGGAGCCGCGCATATCAGCAAAAATCATCAGCGTATCTACTCGATTAGACTGTCCTTTTTGATAAATGACTTTCGTAAATAAACCATCATTCGCAATTTTTTGAACGGTTGCTTTTACATCAATTTTCTGACCAACACCTACCGTTTCCTTACGGCGTAAATATTGCCAAGATTTAACCATTTCTCGATTAGTGACCGGAAAATAATCTTCACTATATAAATATTTTTCTACTGCTTGAGCTGGGTTGGTATTGGTAGTTGACTCGTCCAATTGTGGGTCAAAATACTTAGTTACCTTTCCATTATCTGATGTTGATTTATTTTCTTTATTCTCTTCTTTAATGGCAGTTGTATCGTCCTCTGATTCTGGAATATTTTCGTCGCCTTCTGGTTTAATCTTTGGCTTTTTTTCATTGTTTGTAATTTTTTCTGGTTGAATTTGTGCTAGGAGCAGAAAGCGTAATTCATCGCCTTCTGTTGCTACTGCTTCTGCAAATAATTCATCAAAACGCTGTTCGTGTTGTACATCCTGCAAGTACATAAATTTCAATAACTGGCGCAACGACGCAAAGTCTTCTTCATACGGGATCTGTCCCGCTTCGAGGATTTGCAGCAGCAATTTATACTTGTCAATCCAGCGTTCATAGCTGAGTTGATTTTCTAAATTATGAAAAAAATGCCAGAGAAATAGACGCATAAATGGATGTTGGATATTGGATTTTTGACACAGAAGGACGCTGAGGACGCTGGGTTTTTTATGTTTTGCTAGCGCACGGTCTCGCTTCTCGCTCGCGCATCGTCTCCGACATGTGCGTGAACGTATGCGCAAAAAGTGTAACTACCAACTACCAGCTAAAAACTACCAACTCAAAAACTACCCCTTCCGTTCGCGCTTCACCGCTGGAATAGTTTTTAGTAAAGCTGCCGAATAGCCACCGAGAGTTTCCATTTTCTTTTTTAATTCATCACCTTTTTCTTCCAAATACTTGATACGCTCTTGTGTTAAATCGGCGGAATTAATATTTGTATCTTCTTGTAAATCATAGTGATAGGCTTTTAGCCAATCCAATAATTCGCTAGTAGAAACGCGTTTAAAGTCAGCGGGATCTTTGTCAATTGTGGTGCGCAATTTTTCAAAACGCTCCAATGCTTTATCCGTAAGATCCTGATGATTTTCCAACATGCCAGGCAAGTGTGCTTTGATAATTTCTCTCAATTGATGGTCTTCGGGAAAACGCACGTAGAGGAATAAACAACGGCGCAAAAAGGCTTCGGGTAACTGCCGTTCGTCATTGCTGGTAATGAAAATTAGTGGCGGATATTTTGCTTGAATAGACTCGCCCGTTTCGGGAATCGTGAAGCGTTTTTCATCCAATTCTAATAATAAATCATTTGGGAAATCAATATCTGCTTTGTCAATTTCGTCAATCAGAACGATAGCTGGATCCGCTGCGGTAGAAGTTAGAAAACCTTTTGCTAATGCGCCAAATTTGCGATAAGCAGTATCTTCTTTTTCTTCCACCTTATCTCCCAGATGGTGTTTCAATTGTGCATCTCTCAACCGCGCTACGTGGTCAAACTGATACAAGCCATCCGTTGCTTTGGAGGTCGATTTAATGTGCCATTCAAAGAACTTCTGACGATACTTTGCACCGTACCATTCAAAGGCTACCGCTTTTGCAAATTGTGTTTTTCCGCTACCAGGTTCGCCTTTTAGCAAAATTGGACGCTGGAGGATTTGTACCAACCGAATGATGTCTTTTAGTGATTCAGCGGGGATATATGGCGTGATGGTTTCGGTGCGTTTTTTTGGTTTTTCATCTTTATCAAGCACAGGGACGAAATCTACTTTTTCGGTATTCGCATCGTACTGAAATTCCCGTAGCTGATAGGTGATTTTTTTAGACTGTAGCTGATCTTCATAGCTGATGTTGCCACTGTCGTCCACTACTTCTTTTACTCCAATCGCAAAACGCGACTGAGAATTGGCAACTTTAGGGTTGTGGTGCGGATAGGGTTTTATTTTCATATTAAATAGAGTTGGATAAGTCTAATTTTAATGGATTTTGAAAGTTTGTTAGTTTATCTTCTAGCATGTTAATTTCGTCACTTGTGTATTCACAATGCTCGCTCAGTTTTTCGATGAATCTTAGCAAGTCATAATCTGATGTTGATCCGTGCTTTGGGAAGAAAATTTCTTCTTTAAGATTTCTAATATGGTGAGTTTCTATCCGTTGTTTGCCACATCTAATCCAATGTTTTAAATGACCTTTTCTTAAAGTTTCAATCGCGTTAGTAGTAATTATTTTAGGAAAATCTCCAATGACGTCAACAAATTGCTTTTGCGTTAGAAATAACTCATCACTTTTGCGTTGATCGGTGATTACAAAAAATAATTTTCCTAATTGTTTATCAAGTGCAAGCGTTTCCATTTTTTCTTTAAATCGAACGGAAAGTTCTCGCCATAGCTCCCGTATATTCATTAGCAGTTCTTCTGTTCCATTTCGGTAACCTAACCAAATGACAACATGTCTGTATTTTTCATCTTGCTCACTTTGCAACTGTTCAAATAATGTATTAATGAATACCGTACGGGCATTCTCTGCTGTTGTGTGGATCGGGATTTGTTTACACAAACCTACCCATAAATCATCCAGATGAAACCTGTCAAAAAATGACAGGTCTAATTCAACTTTCATAAATTCTTCAGAAAAATCATAACCCTCCATGCTTTGTAACCGATGGAGTAATATCCGACCAAGGAACTTTTGTACATCGTAAGAGTAGCCTAAGGTAGAAAACAAAAATAAATGCTCTGATTTTCCATCGTAAATATGTTTATCAAAGTCATTTTTTTGTGTTCCAAAATTCAAATCTTTAATTAGGCAATTTGCTAATTTATTAATATTAGGTTTGTTCTTTTCTCTCAATTCAAATAAAAATTCTCCTTTCCCATTTTCATTACTAGGTAGATATTCATATTCTATCTGCTGCTCTTTTTGTTCTTTTCTATCTTCAAAAATTGTAGCAATTTTACCTTTATCTATAGTTAGAAAGGGCTTGGTATTTCGATCTAAAAAACGCAAAAATGCTTGAGCAAAAGGGCTGCCTTCGCCTAGTCTGCCATCTGAAGCTGTTTGGTTAGCGGCAGAAGAGGTGAGTATTCGACGTGAAAAACGTTTTTCTGATTTGATACCCGTCTTACCTAAATCTGCACCGCCCGCATAGCAGGCATCTACCACTACTAGAAGTTCTTGTAGGATATTTTTGGAAGAATAATTATCAAAGTACAGTGCAATTTTTTTGAGTTGAAACCATAGTTGATCTTCCATTTCATCATTCACGGCATCAAACGGCATAATATAACTTTCGTCTAAATGTATTACTCCGTGTCCAGCAAAATAGAGGAACAAATTATCATTAGCAGTTAAATTTTTTCTTAATGCTAATAGGTGTGTATGGATATTAGAATAGGTCGCTGCTTCGTTGTATAAACACTTGGTTTTCAATGAACTATAAATTTTTATTGGATTGCCAAACAGCGTTTTTCGATCACCCAGTGCTTCCGCTTCCGCTGGTCGAAAAAACTTATACTTCTCTAACAGAATTTCTACCACCGAAGCCGCATCCAGCACTGCATTATTTAATTTATTAAACTTCCGATCCGTTGGTGCTTCATCGTA
>JBGCES010000459.1:0-2632 GCA_045106545.1 Saprospiraceae bacterium | reverse complement strand
TTTCTACGGTGTCAGAAGTACAAACACCGTTGACGACCGCTCGATAAGTAGTTGATTCACTAGGCGTAGCAATCGGATCGAAACAGTCGTTACAGCTTAATGTCTCTGTGTCATTTAACCATTCGATAGAACCAACGGCACTTTCGATTTCAATTTGCGCACTTTCACCGCCACATACAGATAAGTCTTCGGTTAATATTTCGGGAGGAATCGGTGCGAGTACTTCTGCGTCCGAAGGAGAGAAGTCCACGTTGATGCCACCTGATTGAATTTCGTTGCCCCAATCATTGACTAGCACGACATAAACATCATCTTTTTGCGCGTCAATCGTCCGTACATAGCTATCTCCTCCTGCACTTGGAACAGGAATACCAAATACTTCACAATCAAACGCGTCTGTAACAGCTTCGCCAGTTATGGGATTGGTATTAATCAAACCCGTCGGAAGAGGATCGGGAGAATAGGAAGAACGACTCGGACCTTCTGAACTCACAAAGGCAACGACATCGTCAGGGTTTTCACAAACTTGTTCTTGGGTAAATGGGCCCCAAACATTGAAATCAATGTCGGATGGATTATCGGCACTTTCCAAAATAAAACCAAAATCACCATCAGCATTTGCCTGTACGCTAAACCAATAAAAATCGGGTTCTAAACCTGTACCTGTCCAACAACCGCCATTTACTAGTGGAATAATATCTATATCTTGAAAACCATCTTCAAAAGTAAACTGAGTCGGTAAACCTTCATCATTGGCACAGCCGTTTAATGGATTACAAAGTGCGTCCACAAGGGCAGGGGAGAGCGCACATTCGGTTTCGTTGATGTTAATGCCATAGTCCGTACATGTATTAGCATTTGCTACGACGATGTAATAAGTACCTGCCATTTCCATATTGGCACTACTGATTAAACTACCTGGCGTACGTGCTACACATTCGGTATTTGGATCGGTCGGGTCGCCATTAAAAACGGCAATTCCAGTTCCAGCCGCTGCATCACTCAATTGTATTTGTGCGCAAATCCCACCAGGGGAATCGTAGGTATAAACGACCTCAGGACCATTCAGAAATTCATCACCCGTACAAGGCGAATTAGCAAAAGTTGCTGCTGCGCCACAGGTAGAAGTACTTTCGTTAAACGGTAAACTACCAATCACGGTCGGATTATCAATCGAAGAACCTGTACAACCATCGGGCGTACATGCCCAAGTTAATTCAAAACCCGTATCTGAAATCAAAGGATCGGAAGCAAACTCAATAGTCACACACTCACTACTGGCTTGTAGTTGAAAACTATTGGCAGCAATCACGCCCGTTAGATTCGCAATTAAATTATTCGCATTATTATCGTTACCTGCATAAATGCGTAAGCGGTCGAAGCCGTCTTCCAAGGCTAATTCTTGAATATCGAGGACAATACATTGATTAAATTCCTGTGGACAAATGGTAAATAATGCATTCTCGTTGCCACCGTAATTGCCATCTGGTCCGCCTGAGTCATATAATGTACCAGAGCAGGCGACCGAACCTGTACTTTCTCCAATGTTGATTTCATTGGACAGTTCATCTACACAGAGCGTAAAGTCACCAAAGTTGGGCGCACCCGTTGCGGAGTAATCATTGACGCGTAGGAAATAAGTAATGCCACTGCTCAGACCAATCGCGTTCAAGGATACGTTATTGACACCATTAGGAGCAGAACCACAAAGTAGTTCCGCTAAGCCGTTGACTTGACAACTACCGCGATACAATGCAATTTGGGGATTACGGATCGGCGTAGCATTATCGCCATTTTCAACGCCTTCTATCCGAAAGGTATAATCACTAATTTCGCTACTGGTCGTAAATGAGAACCAGACATCACGTTGGGTTGTGCCGCCATTGAAACAGGTAGGACTATTACCTGCCCCGATGTCACTCGGTGTGGCATTTACATTAGAATAGATGACATCATTCTGACAAGCGGGAGCAACCCCCAAATCAATGATTCCATCACAATCGTCATTCGGCGGTTGGGCAAAAATCGTCGTTGTAAAAAAAGTAAGAATAAGAAATAGCAGTTGGAATTGCTTCATTATTTTAAGTAATAATTGGATGAGAGACTAGCGCAATTAAATATTTTTTAATTCTTGCTAAAAGAGAGAATTATTCGCTTTTAACTAAATAAAAAGTCGAGTAATCTGAAATTGCAGTTCTCTCCGTGAAATAGTTTCTGTTCTCTCGGCAAATTAATTTAACATTTTAAAATCGAAAAATTATCTAAGTGTCTGACTATCAGTAAATTACGGCTTAGTGATTTGCATAATTAAAAACAATCTATTTTCGATCAAATTTAATGACCAAAAATAAAGAAAAAAAGTAATTTTTATAACGAAACTACTATTTTGCGCTTGCGGCTGACAGTTATGGATGTAGAGCCGTTTTATAAAACGTCTGTACACATCGCATCTTATCTTTTGAAATCATGCATTTACTCTTACATTATTTTTGTTGCTTATTATTTAGTTTAATCTTTGCCCTTTCCACTGCGGCGCAATCACCTTACGCATTTAGTTTAAAAAAAGAATTACCTATTATCTCGCTGGGTTTAGGAACGGGCGGAATCGGGGCTTTGCTTCGCGCCAATACAG
>JBGCES010000458.1:0-14952 GCA_045106545.1 Saprospiraceae bacterium | reverse complement strand
GGAGAATTGTTGATACGCCGCCTGCCCCGACGCTTGTCTCGGGGACTGATTTCAAGCGGAAAATGAGAGAAATTTGACCTGTCCAGATGAGGAAGTTATTTTTTGACCGTTACTTAGTTGAAGTATTCATAACCCAAATATATTTACGTAAGGAATACCAAAATCCTTGGCTAATTATTGGACTGTGCTAAAACCTCATTTGTAATTCTCCCATTTACTTTTTATCTTGTGTTAGAATTTATGAAAAGCTACAAATAACTACGTTTTTTCTTTTAAAACATTGCTTTTACACAAGTTTTTCTACCCTCCAACGTGTTTCGTGTTCTACGAATTAGCAAGAATTAACTTTAAATAATACCACTAACACTAGTAATAATTAATCGCTTCTTGTAATTAACAAGACGATTTTGAATTTTCCTTTTGACGAAAGAAGCCTTATCTTGAATTAAGGTCAGACACTATAAATTCCTATTTTTAATCAAATACTATCAAGAAAGACGCGTTAGTAATATGGGTTTAATACACGTCTATTGAGAAACAACAAACTATGAACATCAGCCGTATTTTTCACACTGATCCTTGTTCTGCTCCCCGATCTTTGGCAGTGCGCCCTGCGCTGCATGCACTTTTTTTCTTATTCATCAATTTATTGGTTATCAATGCTTTTGCGCAACCTCCTGTGCAATGGGATCGCACCTATGGTGGTGATGGATACGAAGAACTACATGCCATTGCGCCCGTCGATGATGGTGGATTTATTTTTGCTGGCGCAACGCAATCGGAAGCCAGTGGTGATATTCCCGAAGCTGGACGTGGTGATTTCGATTACTGGATTGTGCGTACCGATTCAGAAGGAGAGATGATTTGGAATAAACGCTTTGGTGGTGATGGTCGAGATAAAGTATGGTCGGTCATTCAAACGCCTGACGGTGGTTTTTTGGTAGGGGGCGAATCAAATTCGGATGTAGGTGGCGATCGTACCGTACCTAATCGAGGAGGATTAGATTATTGGATTGTCAAAATAAGCGCAACGGGTAACAAAGAATGGGATCGGGCAATTGGTGGTGCTGGTGAAGATATTCTGCGCATTATTGTTAGTGCGGAAGATGGCGGGTATTTACTCGGTGGTTACTCTAATTCGGATGCTGGTGGTGAAAAAACGGATAATAGCTTTGGTGCAGCAGATTTTTGGTTGGTGAAAATTGATGGAATTGGTAATATTCAGTGGGATCGTACTTTTGGTGGCGATGCCCAAGATCAACTGCTTTCCATTAAACCGACCTTTGATAATGAGTTTATTTTAGGTGGTTGGTCGCAATCCGGAATTAGTGGAGTCAAAACGGAGGCGAACTTCGGATTGAATGATTTTTGGATTATTAAAATGACGGAAAATGGCGATTTTGTTTGGGATAAAACCTATGGCGGTAGCGGTGAAGACGTGTTGCAAGATGTAGAACCTACCTCCGATGGTAGCTTTGTTTTAGGTGGCTTCTCGCAATCTCCAATTAGTGGTAATAAGATCACGGGTAGTCTTGGGAAACGGGATTATTACTTAATAAAAGTGAATCGTAATGGTAACCGAATTTGGGAACGTACACTCGGTGGCGTGGAAGATGATTTAGCCTACGAAGTACG
Organism: Saprospiraceae bacterium; assembly: GCA_045106545.1. GTDB lineage: Bacteria > Bacteroidota > Bacteroidia > Chitinophagales > Saprospiraceae > JBGCES01. The sequence goes on along the minus strand of JBGCES010000458.1, from coordinate 13,317 downwards.
AGAAACCCGCGCAGGGAATTACGCGATCGCGGGACAGACTGCCTCTGGATTTAATGCCGATAAAACCGAAAATCAGGTAGGTTTTCAAGATTACTGGCTATTAACATTAGATCCAGATGGTAACGAAATCTGGAGCGAGGTATATGGTGGAAGTGGCAGCGATGCTCTTGCTGAACTGGATATCGCAGTAGATGGCGGCTTCATTATGGCGGGACAGTCTGGGTCTGATATATCGGGGGATAAGACGCAGAACTCCGTAAATCTTGGTGATATTTTTGAAAACGATTTTTGGGTAATCAAAACTTCTTGTGGACAACCCGAAATGATTGGAAATGACACTACGCTTTGCCAAAATGACTTACTCATTTTAGATGCAACCGTTCCTAATTGCGAAGATTGTACCTATACTTGGGATGATTCCAGTATTCAGCCACGACGAGTTGTATTACCTGCCGACGGGTCGGTTTATAAGGTTACGATTATCGATCAAAATGGTTGTGTGGTAGAGGATTCTGTCTTGACGGAAGTATTACCGATACCCGTTGGGGCAGCAATGACGATCGAACCACCGAGTTGCTTTGGTGATCAGGATGGAATGATTTTAATTGATGAAATCACTGGTGGAACGCAGCCTTATAATTATATTATAAATGAAGAAGAACCAACCCAGAATCCTGATTTTGTAAATATGATTTCTGGTAAATATGAGTTGAGCATTATTGATGGAAACCAATGTCAACTCGATACGACTATCATATTGGAAGAACCCAACCAAATGCAAATTTCACTAGGTGGAAATCCTGCTTTGGCTTTGGGAGATAGCGTGACGATTCGCGTTTTGACCAATCAAAATTTATCGTCTGTGCGCTGGAGTAATTCCGATTTAATAAACTGTATGGATCCTGATTGCTTTACGATCTCCGTACGTCCTATTGAATCTGCTTCGCTTGCTGTGACAGCAATGAATGCCAATGGTTGTGAGGCGACTGATAATATTGCAATTGCGGTTAGTAAAGAGCGGCCTATTTATTTTCCGAATGCTTTCTCGCCGAATGATGATGGCTTCAACGATTTCTTTTTACCCCAACCTGGTAAGGCAGTAACGCGAATTACTAATTTCCAAATTTATGACCGCTGGGGACAGTTGATGTACGAATTGCCTGAATTGCTGCCCAATAAATTACCTTTAGGTTGGGATGGGAAGTTTCGTAATCGCCCGCTCAATCCAGGCATTTTTTACTACGTAGCGCAGATTGAATATTTTGACGATTGGATGGAGGAAGTGACGGGTGAGATTAATTTGGTTAGGTAGCTTTTACTGAACACAACAGACCTAATTTATACAGATCAAACCAAAATAACTTTGGCTGTGTTGCCTGAAAGTGTTCCTCTAGACGTGGTTGGATTTTTTTAAAAATATAACTTATTAATCCTTGTAAGTGCAATTTTCTGACCCATCGAAAAGTTGCTAATAATCGCGTTTCTAACGCTGGATAATGCTGTGCTAAAAATTTTAAATTCTCAACGCCGCGTTGGGTTTTTTGCAAAAAAACTTCCGTTTGTTCCAATCCGATGTGTATCAGCGGATTATCTAAATGAATAATCGCTACTTCCTGTCGCTGTAATTCTAGTCCAAACACCGTGTCTTCGTGTCCATATTGCCGCAAACGCTCATCAAATCCGCCGATTTGTTGAAAGACCTTTTTAGGAATTAAAAAATTATTGGTCATAAAAGAATGGTACGGTTGACGTTGCCTTTCCCTTGCTGTAATTTCCTCGCGTTTTTTACCGTATTTCCAATGAAAATAAAAATGCTTATCTTGGGGAGGAGTCGCATGATAAACGCGGCCACCATAAAGTAGTTTTTGTGGATGTAAATGGCTAACATAAGTAGCCACGTAATGGCTATCTATTACTTCTGAATCGCAATCCATAAACAATAAGTAGTCACCCGCAGCGCGAGTCGCGAGTAGATTGCGGATGGCAGATCGCCCAACATTTTGCGTTAGTTCCACGTATTGTATATGGGCTAACTGTTGGATAGAACGATTGATGCTTTTGAATTCAGCCGTCGAACCATCATCCATAATCACAATTTCAAATGCTATATTTTCCAATGCATCCGCCTGTTGGTGCAAGGTAGTCACCAACTCTACGACTGAAAAGTTGTAAACGGGAATTAAAATGGAAAGCATGAAAAAGGAGTTAGAAGGTTGTTGTATATTGTTATTCGTTAATAGTTAGAAAATGGCAGATCTGAAACGTTATTATTCCATCGGTGAAGTTGCCGAAATTTTTGGAGTTTCCAAATCGTTAATTCGTTTTTGGGAAACAGAATTTGATTACCTCCGACCGTATAAAAATAGTAAAGGCGACCGCCGATTTACGGAGCAGAATATAAAACAAATCCGCGAAATTTTCCATCTCGTCAAAGAGCGAGGCTTTACGCTCAATGGTGCTAAAAATGAATTGAAGCTATTAAAAAAACAACGTAAAGAACAAGAGGAATTAATTAAGAAATTGCAAAAAATTCGTACTGGATTGGGACAAATTTACGATAAGATTTGAGTAAAATTGCGAAGCGAAACCTGAATTTATCAATCATTCCAATTGGTGTAAACCTTGCTCTGATTCTCGCACTTATTCCATCAATCTGCTCAACGGAATGACAACTCAGGTGTTTAAATATATACAATCATAAAATTTCAGATGATTGGCTCGGGTGGAGCTTACTGCTCCGTTCGAGCTTGAACCGTGAAAATCTTAGACGGAGTAGGAAACTCCACCCGAGACATACCTACAAAAATCGCCTGTTATTTAGTTTAGTCTTGATAAAAAAGCAACCTTTCTTTTTTTATGCAAAAATCACTTTTTGAAGAACTAGGTGCAGATAATTTGCACCAATTAATAGATGTGTTCTACGACAATATTTTAGCCAATCCAGTTACCGCACCACTTTTTACTACGGATATTAATGAAGTTAAACGTAAGCAAACGCTATTTTTAACGCAATTTTTGGGTGGAGAGTCACTTTACTCCAAAGAATTTGGACATCCACGGATGCGAATGCGCCACATGCCACACAAAATTACGGAGGAAGCGGCAATCAATTGGTTGCGTTGCATGGATGCCGCTGTTCAAAGTTTAGCAATTAGTGATGCGTTGAAAAAAAAGCTATTTACAGCATTTCCACGTTTGGCAGCACACATGGTGAATAGTTAATTTGACGATGGGAATAGAGAGTGTAGAACGAACATTGAAGCAGGCAAAGGGTTCTATTAATAAAACGCTTGAGTTAATTTTCAATTAGCGTTCAACTTAAATAAGTATAAATTAATAAATTATGAAGATCAATTTAGAATATGATGGTATTGGAACTAGCCCCGATTTGGTGGAATACGTCGAGAAGAAAGTGAATAAATTAGAACGTTACTTTGATAGAATCGTGCAAGCGGACGTTATCTTAAAACACGATTCGGGTAAGACAACCAAGCAGAACAGTTGTGATATACGCCTGAACGTACCTAATACTACTTTATTTGCTGATGCAAGTGCAGCAACGATTCGCGAAGCGGTTACCGAAGCTGCGGATAATGTAGAACGCCAGTTGCGTAGATACAAAGATAAATTGCAAGCGCATTAATAAGTAGATTGACAATCAATCAACTAATAACAGTTTGCCCCATTGTATTCGTAAGAATCAATGGGGCAAACTATTTTAAAACACCTCAGGCTTACTTTTTCCTTTTTTTACTCGCCTTCGCCAACGGATTAAAATCAATTGCTAATTGCACCCAATACGCCAAATCTTCCTCCGTATCGTAACCTTCGGGCGTAACAAAAACATAATCTTTCATCGGACGTCCCGTGAAGTCCATGGGTTTACAACCAGGACGATGCTGCGCAGCTTGTGCAGCAAAACTACCGACGCGAACCATCAGTAGGTCTGTATCTTTTTTCTTATTAAACATTACCCCGCAGCACATTTTTTCATCGACCATCAAGCAAAGCCCACCAAACATTTTCTTTTCATAAAAATCAGTTTTCTTTTCTTGAAAAACGCGACGGAGGCGGTCAGCCGTGTATTCATCGTAAGCCATAGGAGAAAGGTTTAGTTGTTGAGATATTACAAGGTCTTCTGGAGAAAAATCATTTAGTGAAGTTACGATTTACAGAAGATTTTTTTTAGCTAAAAAAATATTTAGATAGTATCTTATTATAATTGATTTATATTTTAAAATAACATATATTTGTGACGTTGTAAATTACATAACAACATCGGCTTAAACGACGTTCTAATGCTAACTGGAACACTAGCATTTGATATTAGGCAAACTATTATTTGAAACACCCGCAGATATGGAGAATTAAAAAATAGCTCTCTCTTTTTTGAAATGGGAACTTACTTTTTAAGTACTCTTAGCGCCCCAATCGCTATATTTGCACCTATTATTATTCTCCCATGATCGTATCCAGTAAAACCTACTATGTCGAGATCACTTGGCACAACATCGTGAAATTATTACTCCCGAAATTTTCAGCGGTCTTTATTCGCCTCACCGATTTCTTACGGTGGCTGCCACTGCGTTTATTGCGCTTAGCGCGTCATCTGCAATATAGTTTTTCTAATCCTTCTATACAACATCCAAATACATTAAGAAACCTCCCGCTTCAGTGGTTAATAGAGCTGTTCGTACTTTTTTTAGATTGTTTTGGTATCACCGAAATCTACGAAACGCTTTCTGACTTCACTAAATTTAACACGCGTCCATTGACCAATTGGGAAAAACAATTGGCACAGCAAGTATTTGGCAATACAATCAATTACGAACGCGTACGCCTCGATGAATATGCGCTTGCTGGACCACGGCAGTATCAATTTTGTTACGTGAGTTTTTTTACGGTCAACAGCTGGGGGAAGATGAATAACGCGCTGTTGCTGCATGAACTAACACACGTTTGGCAATACGAAAATCTAGGTGCTACTTATATACCACGCGCGTTACGGGCGCAGCATTCCGAGATGGGGTATAATTACGGTGGGGTAGAGGCATTGAAAGAAGCGAGGTCAAATCAACAGACCATCTATCATTTTAACCTGGAACAACAAGCGGATATTGTAATGGATTATTACCATTTGCGTGAAGGATATTGTGCGCAATGGGACGCGACGGCTTCGTTTCAAGACTTGCCCGTTTATGAATATTTTGTGGATCAGTTGAAAGCGGGATAAAAAAAACTGCAACTGAGTCCTCACTCAATTGCAGTTTTTGTATTTTAAATCTTAGAATTGTTGCAAGTTTAGACGTTTTTTCAAACGGCTCTACGGACTATCCTAGTACGGGATCACCTTTCAATAAATTACGACTAATCACTAACTTCTGAATCTCCGAAGTTCCTTCACCAATCGTACATAATTTAGAATCACGGTAGAACTTCTCCACTGGAAAATCTTTGATATAACCATATCCACCGAAAATCTGCACCGCGTCGTCACTGACTGAAACTGCTGTTTCGGAAGCGTAATATTTCGCCATAGCGGAAGTCGTCGTTACGGGTTCGTGCGCATCTTTTAAGCGTCCTGCTTCGCGCACCAATAATTCAGATGCTTTAATCTGCGTCGCCATATCCGCCAATTTGAAAGAGATGGCTTGGAATTTAGCAATTGCTTTACCAAACTGCTCGCGTTCTTGCGCGTAATTGAACGCCGCTTTGTATGCGCCTTTAGCAATGCCTAACGACAATGCAGCAATTGAGATACGTCCACCATCCAAAATTTTCATAGATTGGATAAAACCTTCCCCTTCTTTACCTAACATTTGTGACTTGTGTACGCGACAATCTGTAAAGATCATCTCCGCCGTTTCGCTGGCGCGCATACCGAGTTTATTCTCTTTTTTACCACCTTCAAATCCAGCCATACCACGCTCTACTACGAAAGCCGTCATGCCGTGGCTATCCAATAATTCACCAGTACGCACAATCACTACTGCAACTTCACCACTTTTTCCGTGGGTGATAAAGTTTTTCGCACCATTTATCACGTAGTAGTCGCCATCTTTTTCAGCTACACACTTCATCCGTCCCGCATCACTACCCGTATTAGGTTCGGTCAATCCCCAGGCTCCTACGTGTTTGCCTGTCGCTAATTTGGGTAAGTATTTTTGTTTTTGCTCTTCTGTACCAAACATCAAGATGTGATTCGTACAAAGTGAGTTATGTGCTGCAACGGATAAACCGATAGAGCCACAAACTTGTGAAATTTCTTCGATTACGGTAATGTATTCCTGATATCCCAAGCCCGTACCGCCATATTCTTCGGGAACTAGCACACCCATAAATCCGTACTCGCCCATTTTGCTAAATAATTCGCGTGGGAAGTGCTGTGCCTCATCCCATTCCATCACGTGTGGACGAATGTGTGCTTCCGCAAAATCGCGGGCCGTTTCTTTAATGAGTTGTAAATTATCAAGTTGTTCTGCTACTGCTACCATTTTCTTTAATAATGTTGAATGATGAAATAGGTATGTACTTGGCTTCTTCTTTTATAATAAGGTAAATGTAAAAAGTGCTTTTTTGTTTAAAAGCGCTATTTTATTTTACGATGGCTAAGATATGAAAGTTACAACACAGCACCCGTATCAAAGCTTAAGAAAATACTGAATTATCAATTTTTTAAAAAAAAAAAAAAAAAAAATCTAGAAACAGACTCTTTTCGCCAGCAAGCGCATCGTAATAATCTACGATTTGTAAAAAATATTTTTTTACAAATATTGATCTACATCTTCTAAAGACATATCGAACGCGTCGGCTACGCCTTTATATACAACCTTACCACCCACTACGTTCAAACCTAATTTTAAAGGCTCGCTATCACGACAAGCTTGCTGCCAGCCCTTATTTGCTAATTGAATTGCGTAAGGTAAGGTCGCATTCGTTAATGCTAAAGTAGAAGTGTAAGGAACTGCGCCTGGCATATTTGCTACACAATAATGTACAACGCCATCAATAATGAAAGTTGGGTCTTCGTGAGTAGTTGGCTTACAAGTCTCGATACATCCGCCTTGATCTACTGCTACATCCACTAATACTGTACCATCGCGCATTTCTTTGAGCATGTCGCGTGTGATTAGATTCGGAGCTTTTGCACCAGGAATCAATACGGCACCGATAATCAAATCAGAGCGAGAAATTAACCTACGAATATTATACTCATTGGAATAAATCGTTTCTACATTTGGTGGCATAATGTCCGATAACTGGCGTAAGCGATTTAAATTAATATCTAAAATCTTTACGCTTGCGCCCAAGCCAGCTGCCATTTTCGCTGCGTGGGTACCTACGATTCCACCACCTAACACCATTACTTTGGCAGGTTGTACACCTGGTACACCACCTAATAAAATACCCAAACCACCCATCGGTTTTTCTAAGTATTTCGCACCTTCCTGTGTTGCCATGCGTCCAGCAATTTCGGACATCGGCACTAATAAAGGTAGGCTACGGTCTGGTAATTCTACCGTTTCATATGCTAAACAAACCGCACCACTTTCGATCATCGCTTCGGTCAATGGACGGTGAGAAGCGAAGTGAAAATAAGTGAATAGTAGTTGATCCTTTTTTACTAATTTATACTCAGATTCAATCGGCTCTTTTACTTTCATAATCATCTCCGCTATCTCGTAAGTTGCTTCGATGGTAGGTAAAATTTGAGCACCTGCCGCTACATAATCTTCATCGCTATAACCGCTACCTATACCCGCTTGCGTCTGAACATAAACTTCGTGACCGTTCTTTTTCATTTCAAACACGCCCGAAGGTGTTAAGGCAACTCGGTTTTCGTTATTTTTAATTTCCTTAGGAACTCCGATAATCATAGTCGAATGATTTTATTTACGAAGGCTAAGGTCGATTTTTTAGCCTTCTAGGTTAGGGAAAAGGACATTTCTGAATTTGGGCGCAAAGATATATAGCATCGCGGGAATTAGAAAATGTTTCAGTGTTTTTAGTTCGTAATATTTAGGTCAACAGTCTGAGTTACGTTTTGTTACCTCAATTACGTTTTTCTTTTTACTAAAAAATATTACCTTCCGTCTCCGAAATCAAAAGTTAGATTTATTTAATTATGTCCGAGCATTTTGAGTTAAATTTTGTGGGTAAAAAAGCAGCACGGGAACTTGCTGACACGGCAGCACAGACACTCCTGTCGGTGAAAGACGCGCAGCACGCTCAACAGACAGGAATGTCTGTCCTCCAAAACCATTTTATCGAAGGAGATAATTTAGAAGTACTGAAATTATTACAACCCATCTACACGAATAAAATTGATACCATCTATATCGATCCACCTTACAATTCGGGCAATCAAAACTTCGTTTACGCAGATAATTTTATTAATAAAAATAACCAAAATGAAGCAAAAGATAATCAGAGTGAATTTTATAAAAACCTGATAATCAGCGGGCAACGACACTCTGATTGGTTAGTAATGATCTATCCACGGTTGATTTTAGCGCAGCGATTATTAAAAAAGACCGGCGTAATTTTCGTTTCGATTGATGAACGAGAAGTTGCGCATTTGAAACTACTGATGGATGAAATTTTTGGTGAAGAAAATTTTATCGACCTCTTTTGTTGGGCAAAAACGGAAACACCTGCCAACCTCTCGCGCAAGAGCAAAAAAGTGATTGAATATATTTTATGTTATCAAAAAAAGCGCGACAAAACGAAGTTTGCAGGCATCAAAAAAACAAGTAAAAGCACGAACGGTTTACTGAATCAAACGAATCGTCTTAACACCTTAATTTTTCCTGAAAATGTGGTACAAACTAAACTAGCAGATGGGAAAATTGCGGCGGGTATGTATGGCACAAATCGTTACGAAATAGAATTATTAGCGGACACGGAAGTACGCGATAAAATATTTATTCAACCCGTTTATTTACGCGCTAAATTCAAATGGACACAGCCAAAATTAGATGCAGAAATTGCGCGCGGTACGGAGTTATTTATTATTTCTAAAACCTTTAGTCCTGCTTATGAAAAGCAAAATTACGCTGCGGAAGTGCCGCCTAATTTAATCAATATGAAAGTTGGAGTAGCCACGAACGAAGTCGCTTCCAAAAACTTGACGGATCTCTTGGGCGCAAAAGTATTTGACTATCCTAAACCCGTAAGTTTACTAAAGTATTTATTGGGTTTCAATGATCATAAAGATGGGCTTTGTCTCGACTTTTTCGCTGGATCGGGAACGTTAGCGCAAGCAGTTTGGGAAATGAATCGAGTAGATGAGGGGAATAGAAAATGGATCTGTGTACAACGTCCAGATGCTTGCCCAGTAGGAAGTGTAGCTGAAAAAAATGGCTTTTCAACCATCGCTGACATAGCTTTGAAAAGAATTGAAAAAGTAAGAAAATCAGACGAGTATTTTACCCATTGGGAAACGCTCAAGGCTGAACCATCCACCGTTTAAAAATCAACCCTCCGTTGTTAACTGTCTAAGTTTCATTTCCACTGTTCCACCTGACATGTCAATCACTAATCGCTCGCGGTGCTCTAACCAATTGATTAATTCTTCGCCCAAAAACGCCCGTCGCCAACCTTCTAATAATTGAAAATCTTTCAACTTAGGATTCAATTGAAGCTCTTTCGCTAACGTACGCGGCATCACTAAAGAAGGAGAAATATTATTGTCTAGGCATTTGAACCGGACGAGCAGATTCAACATGTCAACAATCAGTTCCTGATAAGGATTTTCTTGACTACGCCCGCGTGGCAGACGCTTCAAAACGGCGCGTTCTTCATCAGTCGGCTCGGCTTCGTATAACTGCACAAAGGTATCACCATTCCGTTCGGCTAGTTTACTTGGAATGCGACGATTTTGCTGTAAAGCATGCTTACCTGAACGAATACTCCGCACAATCTGTCCAATGATTTTGCTCGGTAAAATCATTTCTTTGCTGTAATTTTTCTTCTCAGCTTGTGCCCGTCGCCATTCATAGAGTCGCATCAAGAAGAATTGTTCGCGTTGTGAAAGCGACTTAATCATGTTGCTTTTCAATACTTCATGATAGGGATCGCGTTTGTAATATTTGGACTGCGTTAATTTATTTACTTCATCTTCCGCCCAGTCGGTACGATTCTTTTGCGCGAGCTTTTTGCCTAGTCTTTCCCACAATTCATACAAGGGCACGACATCATTGAGTGCGTATTTTAACTGCTTTTGCTGAAAGGGGCGGCTTTCCCAATTGGCTACAGCATAACCTTTACTTAAACGAATATTGAGTTCAGTTTCTACTAATTTTCGGAAAGAAACAGGATATTTATAACCCACAAAACCTGCTGCTAACTGCGTATCAAAAATATTTTGAGGTATCGTACCATAAAGCGAATGAAGCAAGCGGTAATCGTTGTCACCAGCATGGGTTATTTTAGTAATGGATTGATCTTCAACGAGTTGTAAAAAAGGATCGAGGTGAGGTAGGCGAATCGAATCTAGGAGGTAATAACCATTTTCTGTTGCCACTTGTACCAAACATAATAGGGTTTCATAACGCTTTTCGCCCATAAATTCCGTATCGAATGCTAACCAACTTACGTTCTTATTCGCTTCATAAAATAGTTCAAGTGCATCCTCCGTTTCGATCAGTTGGTAGTCTGGTAATTGTTGCGTCATAATACTGTTTAATAGCTGTTTTTTCGTATTCAAAAAATAGGATGGTAAATATAATATTTTTCTCTAAACTAAGCATTGGCTAAGAGTACGATATTGTTTTTACGTGTCCTTAGCCTATTGGATACAAAAACTGCTAACCAAATATTAATATTTTGAAAACGATCAAAAAAAGGCGAATAAGACCTCTTCATCTTATTCACCTTTTTTATTAAAAACAGCATATCACTAAGCAACCTCCGTGATCAAATCTTCCTTCGGTTTTCTCACCTTTTTAAGATTGACCAACCAGTCTTTGTCTGCTTGTCGATAACCTAAGGTCAATATCACACAACTTCTCAATCCTTTCTCTCTTAAACCTAGAATTTTATCCAAAGCTGCTGGGTCAAAACCTTCGATGGGCGTACTGTCCACTTCTTGAAAGGCGGCAGCAGTTATTGCCTGTGAAAAAGCAATGTATGCTTGTTTTGCTGCATGGTTAAAGTTCACTTCGGCATCTCGGTTGGGATAGTTGTTTAATAACATTTGGCGGTAATTTTCCCAACCTTCATTCTTAAATCCTCGGACTGTATTCACCAAATCAAACTGCTTGTTAATTCGATCCGCAGTATAAGTATCCCATGCTGCAAACACCAATAAATGCGAGCAATCCGTAATGACCGATTGATTCCAAGCGATGGGCTTAATCTCCTCTTTTACCGCTTGATTGGTAATGACAAACACTTCAAAAGGTTGTAATCCACTTGACGTAGGCGCAAGCGATATCGCTTCGATGATATTATCCACCTTTTCTTGTGGTACTTTTTCGCCATTCATGGCTTTGGCTGCATAGCGCCAATTTAATTTATCTAATAATTCCATAGTTTGATGTGTCTATTTTTAGTTGAGCTCTTTCAGTAATGTATTTGCTGCTAATTTGCCCAATCCGTTAGATGCTAACGGGCTTGCGCCAGTGATTAGCTTTCTATCCAAGCAAACAGTATCATCTGACTTAGAGTTCATGATATTAGCGCCTAAACTTTTTAGTTTTCCACTCAACTCTTTTGTCATATGTCCTGGTAAATAACCAATCATCGGCGTTTGTTTATCTACAGAATCAGGGAATACTGCCATGTTATAGCCTGCGTAAAGAAATTTTTGATTGTTTAAGGTCGTCGCTAAAAGGGCACTCGGTCCGTGGCAAAGTGTTATTGTAAATAAATCATTTTTATCTACCCAATTCAGTATTTTCCCTACGTTTTTATCCTCTGGGATACCTAACATCGCACCGTGCCCACCAGGGACAAATACTGCGGCATAAGCAGCGGAATTTGAAAAGGAGTTATTCACAAAATCTTGCAATTTCTTAGGTCGCTCAAAATCTGACTTGTACTGATTATAGATAGATTTTACGTGCTCGTCTTTATTTGGGAAAGCCCACATTTCAAAAACGACTGGCTTGCCCGTTGGAGTCGCTATTTCAAAATCAAAACCTGCATTTCTGAGATGTAACATCGGGACTAGAGCTTCTACCGGGTGGTTTCCAGTAGAAAACATTTTACCATTTTTCATGGTCATGTTTTTTTGCTCCGTAAAAATGGCTAAAATCTTAGATCGCTTTCCCTGATATTTTGAATATGAAATATCTTCGAAGTCCGTCTTGTCCGAAGTTGCTAATCTTAAAGCTATTTTTGAAGGACTGTACGATCCGTCTGATTCCAATTTTGGTGCAATTCCTAATAATCTCTTTAGCATACTGATATTTTTTGGTTCTTTGACAAATCCCTCCGAAATGCTTCGGAGCAAGCTGTGATTAGAGTCAGTCAAAAATTTTTCCAACGCTACCCTGCGGTCGCTTTTGTAAATAATTTTATGCCTGACACGAAATTTGCCAAAGAACGTATTTTTTTAGTGATAAAATATTGGCACAAAAGTAATCTCCAGTTTAGTCCTAAAAATTGATGTATGGTAAGAAATTATTTTTTGTTTTTTTCTACTCGAATACGGCTCAAACTTTCTTGGGTGATGCCCAAATAGGAAGCGATGTGGTAATTGCGTGTAAACTGTTCAATATCAGGATATTGTGCTAAGAATAAATCATAGCGTTCCGCAGCAGTTAATTGTAATTGATTCAAAATTCGTTTGTGCAAACTCACGACGTGACGTTCTAACAAATTTCGTTGGAAAGGCTCGTATTCAGGAAATAGCGTAAATATGCTATTCAATTTTTTAGCATTAAATTCAATGACTGTAGATTCTTTGAGGCATTCTACAGTTAGGGTCGCAGATTCGTTATTGTGAATGGCGATATAGTCACTTATCCACCAATTCTTAATCCCAAATTGCAAGGTGTGTTCTTTCCCATTTTTGTCGATGCAATATGACCTTAAACAGCCCTCTAATACAAAAAATATTTTGTTGACCGTTTGTCCTTGCCGAATTAATACCGCTCCTTTAGCAAAGGTTTTTTTCTTGGAAATCTCATACAGATATGCTTCGGCTTCCGCGCTTAACGCTTGGCTACTTCTTATTTTATTGATTAATTCTTTCAATTTTTGATTGTATTTATCCGAGTTGCACTACTTTCTGCGTGGTTTCGTGACCTAAGTATTAACGAAATAATTTATCTGGATGGTTAATGTACAATTAAAATTCGATCAATTGCG
>JBGCES010000457.1:0-4109 GCA_045106545.1 Saprospiraceae bacterium | reverse complement strand
TGATAATCGCCCGCTACGGCAGTGGTCACATTTTCTAAAATTGATTCAGCTGCACTAGAGGTAAATCCATTAGGACCAGTCCATTCAATGGATGCGCCAGTAGGTACATCCGTTGCCGTCAAAGTGAGGGTTTCTCCTTCACAAACTGGGCTGGTGCTGGTTGCCGTCGGGGCAGCTAAATTACCACCAATTTGAATCGTCACTTCGTCGGTACTGTAGTCCAAACAAACGCCATTGCTTAATGACCAAGTGAAAGTATAAGTACCTGATTGTAAGTTAGTTACACTAGTCTGTGGATTCATAGGACTAACTGCGATTGCACCGCTATTAGCACTAGAAACCGTCCACATTCCTGTTCCGTTGACGGGCATGGTAGCTGCTAAATTAACCGAAGTGATACCTTCGCAATAAGTCTGATCTTCGCCTGCAAAAGCAGTTTCATTGGGCGTTTCATCGATTATAACTTCCGTCGTTGCGGAAGGCTCAGAAGCACAGCCGTTAACGATTAGAATGGCGTAATAATTACCTGCATTAGCTGTAGTAGCATCTTCAATAATATAGCTATTACCAGTGTCTAGTAAATTTCCAGATGCGTTGTACCACTGTACCGTCGCTCCGTTGGGAACGTTGTCAGGAGTGAGTGTGACATCCGTTGTGCCATCGGCACAGATTGGACTATTATTGCTAATTGTAGGTGCGCTAGGCTGAGCATTTATTGCTACTGTTACACTATTGGACTGGTCGGAAGCACAGCCCGCTGCGTCAAATGCCTGAACAGCATACATGCCAGCATCTACGCTAGTCGCATTGACAATGATTGGATTTTGAGCAGTTGAACTGAACCCATTTGGCCCTGTCCATTGATAAGTGTTATTAGGATCGCCATTGGCGAATAATTGTACATTTTCGCCTGCACAGTAAGTACCGTTATTACCTACGCTGGCGGTAGGTGTCGTTGGTTTTGTACCTACTTGTAAATCGACAGTATTAGACTGATCGGTAGCACAACCATCTACAGTAACCACGGCATAATAATCACCTGCATCACTTGGTGCAACGGGATCGATAATCAATTGAAAATTATCATTAGTAATCTCACCATTTGGACCAAACCAGCGATAAGTTACGAGACTACCTTGATACTCGGTTTCATTTTCTAAAACCGCTCGCCCACCTTCGCAGACAGGTGAATTAGTAGAAATAAAAGGATCGGCAGTCAAACCATTGGTGATCTGTAACATCGCGCAATCCTGTGTAGTGTAATTATTTAATTGTCCAGCATCTGCTACATCGCCTGTACGTTCTACTCCAAATTGATTAGTAGGAGGCATCATCAGACCTGCTTGATCAACCGCAGCGATACTTTCGTAACTTACGTCAGCACAATTGTCCAAATTATCACATTCAGCGGAAGCTGGATCGTGTTCTACGCGATAGGAAATGGTACATTCTGAGCCCAGTGGAAAATCTTCAAAGAAAGCATTTACCATACCGCCTGTCGATGGAGAAGTATCATCCGTAAATGTTGGCGTCGTAGCACAAGTGGTACTAAAACTACCTGGGATGAATTGCATACCAAATGGTAATACATTATTTATCATAATATCTTTCGCATCGCCATTTGAAGCGTCGGTATGACTGATGGTCAAGGTTACGAAAGTTTCATCTTGCAAATCAATAGACGGATTAGTAAATTCAGTCATGATTTGTAACTCAGGTTCGATGACCGTTACCGTTTCGTTATCATTGATAACTAAAGGAGGTGCATTAGGATCGGTCGTATTCGGATTTTCCCATTGCCAAGTCACATTGTCATTTAATGCCTGATCACGAACGTTTGCAGTCGTATTTAATACCATTGCACGGTACTCGATTACGATGGTTTCAGTAGTCGAATTATCAATATCCGTATTGCGGATAGTGCCAAAATCTAAGGTTAATTTACGGTCAGCAGCGAGGCTACCATTTCCAGAATCAGAAATAACTGCAAGGTTCGCTGCATCCGAGAAAACTGCAGCTTCGGTAGTCGAAAGATTAGGTGAAGCGGTCACTGAAATAACATCAACAAAAGCTAGTCCTTCATCGACTAAATCCATAAATATGGCTTCGTTGGATGTACCACGTGGAATCTCAATCGTGGCGCGGTAGGTGACTATTTCACCAATTTGTGCGCCTGCTAAGTTTCCACTATAGCCTGGACTAATGTCGATTTTTTCAACCTCAATTTTAGGTGCTGCCACATTGATTATGGCATTATCTTCATCGGTAGCCGCAGTAGTGCTACCCGCTAAAGGATCGAAAAATATAGTAGCATTATTATCAATAATTTGCCCTGGATTGACACTCGGAATAATTTCACAATCATAAGTTGCCGTTACGGAAGACATTGGCGGGATTGGATTAGTAAAAAGAATCGTATCATTACTAATCGTATGTGCTACACTATTGCCTGCCTGATCTACTAGTCCCGTAAGGGTGCAGTTGCGCAGCATATCATCTAAATCCAGTAATTTAGCATCAATCATTGATCCCGAACCCGTGTTGGTTACGACTACTTCATAAGTGACCATATCACCCGCCATCGCGTTCATCAGATCTCCATCAGTATCAATTGCCGCATTTGGATTATTACTGGCAGTATATCTTTTTTCAATATCAACGATAGACTCTACGATGCGTACCGTAGTGCGTACATTATTGGTTTGATTACCATCATAAAACAACTTTGCTTCGTTGCGCAAAGCACGCCCTAAACCAGTAGTCGTATTGATGTTTTGTCCATTGTACGTTATGTTTCTGACTAGTGCCGTATATTTTATCGTAATAAAATCTTCTACATTATTATCGCTATTGGCATTGGTAATTGTACCAAAATCGAGGCTAATATTTTGCCCATCGGTCGGTGTGGTCATCTCAATTGCTGCATAACCACCCGTAACATCGGTAGTTACTCCCGTTGGAGCAATGACTTCCGTTACTTCTATTAGTTCTAAGCCAGTAGATAGTTGATCTCTAATTTCTAAATTGGCATTCGTTCCTTCTGGAACGAGCAAATTGAGTACATAAAAAACAGTATCGCCAATCTGTACGCGAGTATCGTTACCCGAATAGCGAGGACTAAGTTTTTCTACAAACTTGAAGATTTCTGGATTAGCGATAGTTACTTTAGCATCATCGGTTTGAGCAGGGAAACGATCGGCATTAGGAAGTGATGCCCAAGTGACTGACGCCGTATTATCTAATTCTTGACGAGGCTCAACCGCAGTAGTACAAGTACAAGAATAGCGTAATAATGCCATATCTGCACCGGTATTATCATTGCCATCGTTGGCGGCTAATTGGCTGATAGCCAATCCATTACCAAATAAATCTCCACTAGTAGAAATAGGGGTACTTCCATTACCTTGAGTAACTGAAATTAATGCACAATTAGTTAATTGAGCAGGGATCTGATCGGTTATCAATACATCGTAGGCAATAGCTCCACCAGTATTAACAATCGTAGTTTGATAAGTAATTTGGTCGCCTGCATCAACGTCCGAAGCGTCCGCATTGATTGGGTTTTCAACGGGTTCGAGCGTCGCATTAGGGTTGTTGGTTGCAAAAACACCTTTGGTGATTTCTAAACTTGGAGCAAATACTTTTACTAAATTTAAATCTACATCAAAAGCCGTCACAGTGGCAGAATTGCTCGTTTCAGAGAGGACGATATTTGAGTGAAATAAGTCATCTGCAAACGGAATATCAACGACGTTAACCTCGACTTCTACACCAATTTTATTTCCTGTTGCTTCGTCCACATCTGGGAAGGTAAGCCGAAGCGAATTTGTAGAAGGGATAACAGTCGCATTATTAGGTGCAACACCTAAATATCCTGCTCCCGTAATCGGACGAATATTACCACCTGCACCAATATTGGGTACAAAACCCATTTCTACCAAATCTAAAATAGGTAAAGGAAAAAAGTCTTCAATAACGACACCTTCAGCATCTCCCGAAGGTATATCTAATTCTAATTGATAGACGATAAGATCTCCAGGTACAAATGGTCCACTAGTGCTAGTGGATAGTGATTTGGTGATTTCTACTGGAAGGATAGTAACAGAGGC
>JBGCES010000456.1:0-4136 GCA_045106545.1 Saprospiraceae bacterium | reverse complement strand
ACTGCTAACCCAGCAAATGGTACAGCGCCTTATTTCTACCGTTGGAGTAATAACCAAAATACGCAAACCATAAATAATTTAGCCAGTGGAAGTTATTCCGTAACGGTGACTGATAATAATGGCTGTTCGGCGATTGCAAGTACTCTAATTACCGAAGGAGGTAGTTTACAACTAGAATTAAGTGTAACGGACGTGACTTGTAACGGTTTGACTAATGGTGAAATTCGTAGCAGCGTTACGGGCGGACAAGCACCTTTTACCTACCAATGGAGCAATAACTCGACAACGCAAAATCTAACTAATTTACCTGCTGGCGTGTATGCTTTGACCATTACAGATGTCAATGGTTGTCAGGACATCCAGCAAACTAGAGTAGAACAACCTGCTAATCTAATCGCTACGACTTCTACGATCGCTTCTACTTGTAATAGTACCAACGGCGAAATTGCAGTAAGTGTTGGCGGTGGTACTGCGCCTTATACTTACCGTTGGAATGATGCGAATAATTCAACTTCGCAAGTGATTAATAATATTGCAGCTGGAACTTATACCGTCACGGTAACAGATGCTAATGGCTGTACGACTTCTTCAGTCGGAACGGTTACGAATACTGCTAGCCCAACGGTTACGATTTCTAAAAATGACGCTTTATGTAATGGCAATAATGGAGCTGCTTCTGCAAATGTGAATAGTGGCACTGCGCCCTACACTTATCGTTGGAGCAATAATGAAACCACACAAACGATTAATAATTTGTCTAGTGGTAATTATACCGTTACCGTAACTGATAATAATGGCTGTACGGCTACGGCTACAACTAATATCCAAGCCAGCACTAGCCCATTGGTATCTATCAACCCGGTCAATGCAACTTGTGATAGCAACAATGGTTCGGCTGCTGCCAATGTAACGAGTGGTGCTGCGCCTTATACTTATCGTTGGAGTAATAACCAAACAACAGCTATCATTAATAACCTAAACGATGGTACCTACACGGTTACCGTAACGGATAATAATGGCTGTACGGCTACGGCTACCACCACGATTCAAACGACCAGTAATCCAACTGTAATCGTATCGACTACGGATGAAATTTGTGGTAATCAAAACGGTACGGCAACTGCGGAAGCTAGCGGTGGTACTGCGCCTTACACTTATCGTTGGACAAATAACCAAACGACGCGGACAGCGACTAACTTGGCAAGCGGTAGTTATACCGTTACCGTAACGGATGCTAACGGCTGTACTGCGATTGCCTCAACTACGATTAGCGGAAGCAATCCTGTAGTGGCAGCTATATCGCCTACTTCAGCTGCTGTTTGTTCTGGCGAAAGTGTTCAGTTAAATGCAACCCCCGATGCGACTAATGCTACTTATGAGTGGACGGCAACGGGCGGTTCTTTTGATAATTCAACTGTGGCTAATCCAATCTATACGATGATGATGCCTGGCACTTATACGATTACAGTAACGGTACGTCGTGCGGACGGTTGTTCAGACACCGTTACTACTACCGTTACGATTAATGCGAATCCAGTTGTGGCAATTCAACCGCCTGCGCCAGACTTGTGTGGTGGCGGTTCGATAGATTTTGTTGCAGATGTAAGTGGTGGTACGACTGGATTAACTTACGCATGGTCAGCCAACGTGGGGACATTTAATGATAATACGCTTGCTGAGCCAACTTATACGATTAATCAAGTCGGTACTTATGAAGTGAGTCTTACTGTAACTAATTCGGCAGGATGTACCGCAACAACTCAATCGAGTGTTACGGTCACGGATGCGCCTACTTGTGAAGCGGTGATTACCTCTGATTATGATGGTTTGGACGTTAGTACCTACAATGGAAGTGATGGAGCAGCCACGGTTAATGTAGCAGGTGGAAGTGGCGACTACACTTATCGTTGGAGCAATGGTCAAACGACCGAAAGCGTCTCTAATCTCGGTGCAGGTAGCTACCGAGTGACGGTTACTGATGGCAATAGCTGTCAATGTATTTCAAGTGTTCGCCTCCGCGATGCCGCCAAACTGGGTAATTTCGTTTGGAATGACGTCGATAAGGATGGTATCCAAGATGGAAACGAACCTGGAATCCCTAATGTCACAGTTACCTTAACGGGAACTAATATTAATGGCGGTACGGTCAATCGTACTACGACTACCGACGCGACGGGCATGTATATGTTTGATGGACTGGTGCCGGGCGATTATAAAGTAACGTTTACGCAGCCGACTGGCTTCCGTCCTACGGTGCAAGATCAAGGTGGTGATGATGCGATGGATAGCGATATTAATCCCAATACGGGCATGACACAAGTCGTTACTTTAGATTATGGAGATTATGATGAAACACTGGATGCAGGTTACTTTAGTTCAGGTGTAAATATTGGTGACTTCGTCTTTATTGATAGTAACCGCAATGGTATTCAAGATAATGGTGAAGAGGGTTTGAGTGATGTGATTTTGGTATTGGTTGATAAAGGACCGGATAATATTTACGGCACGAGCGATGATAATACGATCGGTCAGACAATGACTAATTTCTTTGGTGATTATCTCTTTGAAAACGTACCAGTGGGTAGTTATATCATCCACATTGTGCGTAATAGCTTACCTCGTAATTATCAACTGACCACGCGAAATGCAGGCACGGACGATGAGATAGATAGCGATTTTAACACGAATACACTTGTTTCCGATATGTTTATGGTCAATGAAACCCAATCCGATGATTTAAGTCACGATGTTGGTGTTTTCCCCATCTGTGATAATGTAACGGACGCGGGTGAAATTGCGGCGGACGAAGCCGTTTGTGGTGCGGGTAGCATTCCAAGTTTGATTACCAGCGTGCGCGATGCGAGTGGTGGTGGTGGTGAACTACAAGATTACTTATGGTTACGCAGTACACTTTCGGTATTCAACGGCATAGAAGATCCTAACTGGGTTGTTATTGATGGCGCGACCGAAGCGACCTATCAGCCTGAACAAATTTACGAAACGACTTACTACATTCGTTGTGCGCGACGCGAAGACTGCCCTGATTACCGCGAAACAAATATTGTTCAAAAACGCATCGTACCTTATCCAACTTCAGATTTGGAAAGCGGATCGACTAGCGTTTGTACCAACGAAAGCAGTACCTATGTAGCTGAAATCGGTGGTTTTGGAAATGTCACTTACGATTGGCACTTTGGCGACAACGCTGTTCCACAAACCGCTTCAGGACGCGCTGCGACCGCAAGCTGGACAACGGCAGGTACGAAAACGATTAGTTTGAATGTCATTCAAAATGGTTGTGCGAGTTATACGACTTATACCATTACGGTAGTGGAATGCCCAGGTCTATTGGGTAACTTTACAACCGTAGAAGCGGAATTAACTACCGAATACGCCGTTGATTTGATGTGGATGACCGAAGGAGAACCCGTTAATACGAACTACGTTATCCAGCGTGCTAATGCGGATGCGAGCAAGTTTGAAACGATTGATCTGATGCCCGCTAAAGGCGGAACAACGACTCAGACCTATCACTGTGTTGATGTTAAACCAAACATCGGTAAGAACTACTACCGCGTCAAACATTTCGATGTTAACGGTCGCTTTACGTACTCCAACGTCGTGGAAATTATGGTACAACCACAAGGCACAAAAGACGTCATTTTCTACCCCAATCCATTCCGCGACCAGACCACGCTACAAGTCGTCGGTGAAGTAGAAACGGATGTAAATGTACAAATCGTCAGTGCTTACGGACAAGTCGTCGATGTACAAACCGTTCCTTTAGGCACGAACTTCTACAACTTAGATTTGTCAACTTACCCGAAAGGTGTTTACTACGTTTATGTGACGTATAATGGTTATCGGAAGGCAAGTTATCGGTTGTTGAAGACGGATGATAACTAATGGAGGATAGACATTCTTGTCTGTATATTTGTCCAAAATAAAAAAGCCGAATCGCAATTGCGATTCGGCTTTTTTATTTCAATATCATCTCTATCACTTCACCACCGACACCTTCCGCACAAAACGCCGCCCCAATTCATCCGTAATCTCCACCACGTACAAACCCGCTTTTGCAATATTTAAAATCGCTTGCGAATCAGTCAATCTACGCAGTTCCACCACTTTTCCTT
>JBGCES010000455.1:0-4725 GCA_045106545.1 Saprospiraceae bacterium | reverse complement strand
TGATTTATCCTTTTCATCGGGTGGCTTTGAAGCCAAATATGGGGATAAATTATCGTCTGTTTTGGACATTGCTTACAAACGCCCCGATAGTTTACGTGCTTCGGTCGGCATGAGTTTTTTGGGTGGTTCGGCGCATGTTGAAGGAAGTTTTGATGTAGGCGATGATGATTATAAAAAGCTGCGCTATCTCGTAGGCGCACGTTATAAAACGACGCGTTATTTATTGGGTTCACTGGATGTGCAAGGCGAATACACACCCAATTTTGCCGATATACAGGCATATATTACCTACGATTTAAGCCGCGATTTGCAACTCGGTATTTTAGCCAATTACAACTATTCGGAATACAATTTCATCCCTACCGAACGCAGTACAGCTTTTGGATTAATCAATTTCGGTTTAAATCTCTTTAGCGTTTTTGACGGACAAGAAACGGATGATTTTACCACGGGAACAGGTGGTTTATCACTCACCTATATTCCCGACCGTGACCGCAATCCGATCTTTTTAAAACTACTCGCCTCGCGTTTTCAAACTTCCGAAAACGAACGTTTTGATATTATTGGTAATTACAGTTTAGCGCAAATCGAGACGGGTTTAGGGAGCGATAATTTTGGTGAAGTGACGGCGGAGTTGGGTTCGGGAACGCAACAGCAATTTGTACGTAACTACTTATTTTCTACAGTTACGAATGTGCAGCATAAAGGTGGAATCGAATTGCAAGTAAACAAAGGCGATTTGGATACCGATATTTCCCACTTCGTGCAGTGGAGTATGCGTTTTCAAAGCGAAACCATTGAAGATGAAATCAATGAATGGGAACGCTTAGATTCAGCAGGTTACAGCCTACGGTTTGATACAGCAAGTGTACAATTATTTAGCGTGCTCAAAACACAAAATAACCTGAATTCCAATCGTTTAACTGCTTCTTTGCAAGACACTTATACTTGGCGGAAAGATAGCGTTGGCGAGTTGCAAATCACGGCTGGCGTACGTGCTAATTATTGGGATTTAAATCAAGAATTAAACATTACGCCGCGTGCGCAATTGCTCTATAAACCATTGAAAAATGATAAAGATGTTTCCTATCGTTTAGCGGGTGGTTTGTACGTGCAACCGCCCTTTTATCGCGAATTGCGACGCATTGACGGAACAGTGAATGAAGGACTATTAGCCCAAAAATCAGCGCATATCGTTGGTGGTTTTACCTACGATTTTTCATTGGGTAAAAATAATAAAACGCCCTATCGCTTCATCTTGGAAGCCTACTATAAGCGCTTGTGGGATTTGGTCAGCTACGATATTGACAATGTGCGAATTCGCTACAGCGGAGAAAATGACGCAACGGGTTATGTAACTGGAATTGATATGCGTTTGAATGGCGAGTTTGTTCCAGGCGCGGAATCGTGGTTTAATCTTTCCTTCCTTCGTGCCCGCGAAAACCTAGTGAACGTGCAACATTTGCAACGCGAAATCGGCGTAGATGAAGCCATCGAAGTGGATGACGTACCGCGCCCGACCGATCAATTTATGACGCTGTCCGTTTTCTTTCAAGACTACCTCCGTCGCAACGAAAATTTCAAAATGAACCTCAGTATCCACGTTGGCACAGGCTTGCCATACGGCTTATTGGATAACAATCAGGTGTTTAGAAATACCTACCGCTTCTCACCTTATCACCGTGTAGATATAGGCTTTGCCTTCTTACTTTGGGACGAAGCCCGCCGCCTAAATCGCCCAAATCACTTCTTGCGATTTAGCAAAAAAACGTGGTTAAGTTTAGAGGTGTTTAACTTGCTGCAAGTACAAAACGTCGCTTCTAATACGTGGATAAAAACGGTTTTTCAGCAGCAGTACGCGATTCCGAATTATTTGACTTCGCGGCGGATTAATTTGAGGTTGCGGATGGAGTTTTAAGCAGCGCGACTCTTTTGTAAATAAAATGCGTGGCATTCTAGTAAAATCTCCCACAACTCAGGCATAATTTTGTCTGGTGGATTCCCCGCTAAACCAAGTGCTGCCATACGTTCTGCTTCGCGATAATCTTGGGCAGTTTTATTAGGAATTTGTAATAGAATACTCGCTGCACTACGAAATAAGATAGAACGACTTGGCTCCATGGTATAGTCGTTAATTAATAGCATCGCAGCTGCACGTTCATATTGAAAAGCTTCTCGATATAATTGTTCAGCAGATGTTATTTCTCCTTTTTTATTAGCATAATAAGCTTGATCAACTAAGCTCATTGCGCGGTCGTGCAATTCATCTATGGGAGCTAGTATGTCTTTGGTTAGCGTCATCTTTTTACGATTTTTACTAATGGGCGGCTGAACTCAACAACGACAATGAACGCAGGAACGTTCATGTAATCACTCTTTTTGGATTGTTCAACCTTTTCTTTCAAACGCTGATTGATTTGTCCAATTGTACCTTTTAGAATACCACTTACTTCTAAACGAGCATGAGATTGAAATGCAAAGTTTGATTTTCGTTTACTCAGAAAATAATCTATTCCAGTACGTTTCTGCGATTGTTTAGTTGCCTTCAGGTTAGTTAGTTCATCTACAACTAACATGGCAATGCAATAAGCACCTTCTTCAACCGCATCCTCTAAATCGTCTCGGGTATCTAAGAGTTGTTGAGTTACCTTACCAAAAGAAAATTTGAGTTGCTTTTGAAAGTCTCCTTCTATTTTGATGTCAACCGGTTGCGAATGTTGGCAGTGCTGAAAACAAACGGCTGCGGCTTCTGCAAAATTAGCACAGCGAATTGGAGTTAGAAAGCAACTGTTTTCAAGTTGGTAAACATCAATAATTTTGGAGGACATGCTATCATTTTTTACGAATATACTGAATATCGTTGAAAGTGTTTACTTACAACGATTTGAAATGTGGAACTATTCCACTTTACTAGGAGTTACTCACCCAAAAACAACCAACAATGAAAATCACCATCAACAATACCCTCCCCTACGCCTATTTTCCTTACCTCAATATCTCTACTCGTCATCCATCCAACGGTGGCATGCGGACGCTATTAGAACGGCAATTACCCATCTATTTAGGCACACTGAAATCCGCAGCAGTAAAAAATCTAGACTACTTAGTCATCGCCTCCGATTTGCAAGGCAATATCGAAGAAGACGGCTGGTATCGGCTAATGGGAGAAGTTTTACCCGATTTTCTACAAACCTTATTTGCGGAACAATTAGGCGTAGCAGATTGCCAGCGAGTAGGCGTTTTACTATGTGGTGATATGTACGCGACGATTGAAAAACGTGGCGGTTTAGGTGATGTGCGTCCCGTTTGGCGAGCGTTTAATCGAGTGTTCAAATTTGTCGCGGGCGTAGCGGGCAATCATGATAGCTTTGGTGGAAATAAAACGGATTTATTTGCTTTTAATCGGGAAGAAGGCATCCATTTTTTGGATCGCCAAATGGTAGAATTGGATGGTTTAAAGATTGGCGGATTAAGTGGCATTATTGGCAACCCCAGGAAGCAGTTTCGCTACGAAGAGGAGCAACATATGGCTGATTTAAAACGCCTATTGACTAAACGCCCCGACATCGTTTTGCTACACGAAGGACCAAACGGCGATGAACCCAATGAACGAGGAAACGAACTTATCCGCGCTACGCTTGCCACTTCTTCATCTACGACTGTTTGTTTTGGGCACACCTTTTGGCATCGCCTTGCGGCGGAAATGTCGAATGGTACACAGCTAATCAATTTAGATGAAAAGTGTTTGCTTTTGAAAATTGAAAAGGAGTAGTCATCGCCTATCACAATTTCTCAATTACACCATTCTCAATATTTTAACAAATATTAAACCTCGTTTTTGTCTCAGGTGTTTTACTTTTGCAAACTAATAACTCAAACCGTAATTCACTCCGCTCCATCATGTCCACAGCACCAAAAAAGAAACGTTTAATGCGTCCGTACGAGAAGTTCCTTGCTATCGTATCGGTACTAATTTTAGTCTATTTTGTCCTTGAATCTATGGGAATCCATATCGTTCAACACGAGGGAACGAATACCGAAGTAGTGAATCCTGGCGCAAATTACCACGGCTCCAAAGAAGTTTATCACGACGCGGAAATTGACGCAAAAGTAAATGCAAAATTAGAGGAAATGGCGCGCGAATTTTCCGCCGAAACGCAAGGACGTGCTCGCGTGCATAAACAAGATTTACTCGGTAAAGGACTCAGTGAAGACGAGGCGGAATACTACGAAAATGTCAAGGAGCGCAGCAAATTTAGTGAGCAGGTGGAATCGGCTAAGGACTGGTACAACGTCCTCCGCGCTTCACAGAAAACCTATTCTAAAGTGCGCAATGTCTTTGCGGGTACGGATAGTGGCGAAGAAGAAATTACGACCGATGATATTTCTACGATGTTGAATAATGAAACGTTGCGAACGGTCGTCTTTGAAAAGATACAGGATCAATTTTCAATTCCTAAATCAGAAGCAGCAGAATTTGCGAATCAAGGTAAGCGCGAGTTGAATGAGTGGGCGGATTTTGTGGAAAAAAATCGGCAGAATTAGTTTAATTAGGTATCGGATACCTGCGAGGTATCCGATACCTGAGTCACCTACTTACTGCTCCCAAATCGTATCCTTTTCCGCTGCATAAAACTCAAAAATACAATCAGGCGGCGCACATTCTCCACAGTCCAAACAAACCGTGTCGCACTGCTGATTCAAAATAAATTCCACGCCATCGGA
>JBGCES010000454.1:0-1419 GCA_045106545.1 Saprospiraceae bacterium | reverse complement strand
ATAACCGATCACTAACAATTCTTCTGATTAAAAGGCTAATCCTACCGATGCGACCAAACGTGCGGGTGCACCATCAAACATATACTGCGTACCATCGATAGTGAAATGCTCGCCAAATCTATCAAAATTACCTTCATATTTCACATCAACGATGAGTTTACCCAGATCCAATCCAATACCAGCTTGATAGCCATACGTCATATCCTCAAAGGTCTGTTGATAGTTTTGAACTTTATCCCCAAGTTCGCTGGTACTATTGACAAAAATATGCCCGACAGGTCCCGCTTGCACACGGAAAAAGCCCATTTTGAAGCCGACCAATAGTGGTATATCAACAAATTGATAACGTTCTTTTAGCAATTCCGTTCCTGAAAAATCTGTCACGTCGTAATCTACTGTATTAGAATTGAATAGGATTTCAGGTTGGATATAAATTTTGTTTCCAATGCGCGCAAATACACCTCCATGAACGCCATAAGAAGCGTCGTTAAAGGCAACTTTTAATGATTCATCGCCCGTGATGATTGGCATCGGATCAAAATCGAGGGAACTAATGCCGCCGCGCAGTCCGAATTTAAATTGTGCCTGTGTCGCAAATACTGTACAGAGTAAGAAGGAAAGAAAAAGGAATTTTTTCATAATTAAACAGTTAAGTGTTGAATAATTCGATGAATAATGTGATGCAGGCTTTAATTTCAACAAAAGGTGTCGGATGGTTAGTCAATCGAATTATAAAAATAAATAAAGTTTTCCACTGCTTTACGCAATAGTAAACGCCAAAACTTAACTGATAATATATAAAAAGGGAAAGCCTAGCCGAGATTAACTATCCATTAAATGGCAAGGTAAAAATAATGCCAAATTCTTAATTTTTTTAGGATTTTTAGAAAAAGAAAAAGCCCCATAGCAAAACACTATGAGGCTTTTTCCAGTACAAATATTTGATTAGCGTACAATCACTTTCTGAGTCATTGTTTCATTACCATTTTTCAATTGAATGAAATATAAACCAGGAGCAAAGTTTGCTACGTCTTGCTGAATAGTAAAGTTTCCTAAATCTACTTGTTGAACCGATACAACTTGACCGAATGCATTAAGTAAACGTACCGTAGCATTTGGCTTAACATCATTTGGCAAACTGATATTCACTACCTCAGAAACTGGATTTGGGTAGATAACGAATCCTTCTACGTCAGTATTAATAGTCGTACCACCAAAGACCAGACCACCGCCACAGCTTTGATTATTACCACCACCAGCGACGAAAGAACAAATCGCAGACCAGTCACTAGTAGAACCGCTACATACACTACGTACGCGCCATTCGTAAGTAGTATTACGAGATAGATTTGATGCTCTAGTAGAAGTACTAGTCGTATTTGCACTATTCCAAGTAGAAGAACCTGCAGGGCGTAATTC
>JBGCES010000453.1:0-6484 GCA_045106545.1 Saprospiraceae bacterium | reverse complement strand
GGTTATCTACACTGTTTGCACCTAATTTGAAAGAACGACCTAAAGCCGACCATTCTGTCCAAGAACGCTTATTGATTAAACGAACGGAGAAATCATAGCCGCCGTTGCCACTAAATTCGTTGACGCGACCAGTTAAAGTAGGTGTACCATTATCTAGTTGCGTAAATTTCGCTCCAGCTTGTACAGGATATTCTAAAGGTGAGTTTTGATCATCAAATTTGATCCACATCATGCGATCGCCTTGACCGCTATTTGCAGCTCCATGATTTTGTAAATCGCAAACTTGAGGGTCATCGCCACCGCTATTTCCACATTCAATCTCCATGACAAACTCGTATTGATTGTGTAATTGACGATCCGTCCATTGACCACTATCCTTCAAAATTCGGGCAGCTACATTGCTACTACTCGCTTCGTTTGGTTCTCCTGCTTTCCAATTAGTATAACTAGAGCTACCACTAGTCCAGTAAAAATTACTACCGTTATCGATATTAGTATAACCAATCCATGCAGAGTGAAACTGGATATTTGATCGTAAGAAATCATTTTCTTCTTGATTATTAACAGTTACTAAATGCCCGCCTGCTGCCTGAGCTTGGCTTATTGCTTGCTGGTAGGTTACGCTACTCGTTTGAGAACAGTAGTAGCGACTACCATTAAATTCGCCCATATAAACGAAACCGTCGATATTGGTCGCACCACAGCTATTGCTGCTTCCTCCACCGTAGAAACATAAGTCGTCTAGGTAAACTCGTCCAGAATCACCGTTTTTCCAACCATAGATAACTGCTTTACTAACATTAGCAGGAGCTACTAATTTAACTGTATATAATTCAAAACTTGTAGCTGTAACTTGAGTACTTTTACCACTAATGTAGTTCCAATTTGCATCATAATAATCAATACCGATTCCTGTCCATTCAGTCTGATCATTTGTGCGTTCGCCATAAGCTGAATAAGTGTATTCGACTCCCGCTTCAACATTATTAATGGTTTGATAAAAACCACCACTATGACTACCAATTTTTGCTGATTTAGATCCGGAGTAAACATCACTTAAATCAGTGCGAATAGTGGTATTACCCCAATTACCATAACCCGTTAATCCATCTTCAAATCCAGCATTTTGTACCAATCCTGGGCAAACAGGATCGTCACCTCCACTTCCGCCAGTATTACAGTTAGAAGTTCCAGTAGGCTCTGTCCAATCTACTGCAACGAAATCTGCTCCTGGTGCTGTTTGTAAAACAATATCAGTCGGGCAATCTAAATCAATATCTGGATCATCCACTGCTACGATTGGTGGTACAAATTCTAATACTTGTACGGTTGCGTCACAAGTAGAACTTAAACCAAATTCATCTTCTACAAATAAAGTCACGATTTTAGAACCAATATCAGCCGTCGTAAAAGTATTTGGCGTGATGGTACGCGCTGTAATTTGTGCACCACAATTACCATAAGCACCTTTATCAATATCATCAACCTGTAATGAACCTTGACCGTTTTCGTCTAATTGAACGACAACGCCAGCCCGACAACCGGGAACAGGAGGAGCCGTTTGAGTCAAATCAGAAAACTCGTAACCGAACTCACCGCCCGATACATTCACTTGACCATTAATTTCGTAAACCAAACCACCCTCATTGAGGAAAGTGCCACCAATGGTACTCGTAGAATTTTGAATCCAACGCGCACAAGTATTGTGTAAAACGGTACCGTTATTGGAAAAAGTTGTGTTGTTAGCAATTTCCGAAGCGTCTTCGTTTGACCATTCACCCGTGTTGGTGATGGAACCGTTATTTGCAAAAGTTTTTGATGAGTTACTTACTTCGCTGCTGTTATTGATACTACTTTGATTATCAACATTTGAAGCGGTTAAGAATAGTAATTTTGCTCCATTATTAATGCTTGCTGAGCCATTATTTCGCAACGTACCATTTACCATAAATTGACCTTTGACGTTGCTTACAGTAGCGTTTTGTTCGTTATTAAAAACACTCCCAAAGCCATTGTCAAAGCTGCCACGGTTATCAATTGTACCATAATTATTAAAAGAACCAGAGCTAAATACAGCTCCAAAATTCCCCCAAAATCCGTCATTATTAATCGGACCAAAGTTGGTAAAACTTCCATAATTATTCACTGCTGCGCCCGTTGCATTATTGAACGTAGCTGCTGCTGTGTTACGGAATTGACCGAAGTTTTCAAAAATACCATTGTTATCAAACTGACCGTCATTGTTATATAATACCTCTCCCGCATTCGCGAAAAAGTTATTGCTAATCATCTGACCACCATTGAAGTTAATAATGGTTCCTTCGTTATAAATAAAACTGTTGAAAGTAATTGTACCAAAATTTTGAATGGTAAAATCAATTACTGGATCACCTGCGTAAATAGGAAAATTACCGCCCTGTGGATTGCCCGTCACAGTCGCAGTATAACCCGCAGTGGGTACTTCATTAGGTTGCCAGTTAGCAGAATTTGTCCAATCGGAATCCACGTCTCCCGTCCAAACTACACTTTGGGTAAATGCGCTATTATTCCCCAAAAAGAGTCCAAAAACGAGCAAATACCCGATAGTCTTAAGTGCGTAAATGTACTTGTTCATAAATGTTGTTTAATTAAAAAGATTAGAAAAGTGATGGTTAATAACTAGACGATAGCAAGTGGAAGGCTGTGAGGGAATTTACCTTTTAATGCAAAAGTCTATTGGATGGGAGGAGTAGTTGGGAGGAAAATATAATTAACGTCAGGGACGCCATTTACAAAAAAATGGGGGGCATTAATTTCCGATAAGCTGTCACAGATTTAGGATAAAATCAATCTTTCTAATCGAAAGTAGGGAAGTAATAAGAATAAAAGTGTGGGGAAGTGAAAAGGGGTAAGTATGGTCAAAAACAGGGAGGTAGATTTAAGGATTCGTATTTTAAGCTAAAAAATAGTAAATTTTTGAAGGAACTTTAAGTATTAAATCAAATACTGTGAAGTATTGAATAATATAAATTGATGGAGGATAGGAGGAGATTTGTACTAAATGGGAAGAAAGGAGGAAAACAGATTTAATTTTGCTTGTCACTGTTTGAATAGTACGATGCAAATATAGTTTGTAATATTAATTGTGACCAAATTTTTTGCACTTTAATTTCAAAAATATATTTCATATTTTTAACTATAATAAATAATGCCTTGATAATCATACTTTTATTAAAATCGTAAAAAAATACAAGTTTCTAATTCTTGACATTTTTTCGGTCAACATTCTTTTAGGCTTAAAAACATCTAAGTATTTTCCCTTAGTAAAATGAACTCAACTAAAAACGGGTCAATAGTTGAACTATTGATTTCTTGAATAAGAGCATCAGAATTTGATCTAAAGGATGGAGATGAAAATATCGCTTTGACAGCTACTTTTTCATCAAGACCGATTAGCTTTGTGCTTTACTGCCGATAATCTACTATTTCAGTATTGATTCAAAAATAAACGCTCGTGAAAGCACTCATCAACTTAGCTCGTCGCTTTAAGCCATTTTATCCACTTTATAATTATTTTCAAAAAAAGCAACTGCAACACGTTGCGCGGGCATATGATAAATTGGGATTAAAGAAAAAATACTATTCTCCGATTAGCAGTAAGGATTTTGTAAAGTTGGAAGGCAAGCAACCATGGTTAGATCGTTACCTCTCTAAAGAGAAACTTCCTCAGAATGCTAATTTCAAGCAACTTAAATTTGAATATCAGGCGGCATTACAACATTGGTCTGAACAGGGCTACGCAATTTTGCGCAACTTTTATGATCTAGATACGGTCGCAGCGATCAATGAGGTGATCGAAGAGAAAATAGCCTCAAAAAATGCGAATTGGAAATGGCGAAATAAAATTGTCAATGCGTTGCATGATACACCTGAAATTTATGCTATCGCTCACGATGAACGCCTAACAGATATATTGACTATGCTGCTAGGCAAAACGGTTTATCCTATTCAAAGCCTTAATTTCATTACGGGTAGTCAACAAGCTACTCATTCGGACTCCATCCATATGACTACTTTTCCTTTAGGTTATTTAATTGCGGTTTGGATCGCGCTGGAGGATGTAGAAGAAGGATCGGGCTTGTTACATTATTATCCTAAGAGTCATCAACTACCATATATATTATCAGAGGATTATGACCACGGTGATACCAAATACTTTTTTGGAAAAACACCTTATGCTGCCTACGAACGAAAAATTGCGGAAGTCGTAGAAAAGCAAACCTTTGAAAAACAATTATTTAAAGCTAAAAAGGGCGACTTACTTATCTGGCATGCTAATCTACTACACGGTGGTGAGCCTGTTACGCGTCCCAATGCGACTCGAAAAAGTATGGTATTACATTATTTTGTAGAAACCGATGACGTGGTTTGTTATCATGAAGTGACTCAACGACCAGCATTAGTAAAATTTTAATTTATGCAAATCAAAAATATATTTTTCGACTTTGACGGTGTTATCGTCGATTCGGTTGAATTAAAAACGGAAGCATTTTATAAGATGTATCTACCATACGGGGAAGAAATTGCAAAAAAAGTTGTGGAAGATCATACCAATCATGGTGGCGTTTCACGCTATGCTAAATTTCCAAAATGGCATAAAGAATATCTAGGATTGGATATTGATGAAGCTAAACTTCACGAATTAGCAAAAGCATATTCACGTTTAGTACTGAATGACGTAGTCAATGCACCCGAGGTAACTGGCGTAAGGGCTTTTCTGAATAAAATCCACACCACGGTTCGCTGTTGGGTAATTACTGGAACTCCAGATACTGAAATTCAAAAAATCGCGGCGGCAAAAAAATTACAAGATTACTTTATAGGTATCCATGGCTCACCAATTAATAAAACAGAATGGGTAGATCGAATTATAAAAGAGTATGAAATTGAGCCTACAGAAACCTTATTCATTGGCGATGCTACTACAGATTGGGAAGCTGCACAACATGGAAACCTCCATTTTGCATTGCGCTCTGTTCCAGAAAATGAAGAATTATTCTCTAATTATAATGGCTATTCTTTCAAAGATTTTATTGAATTTGAAAAAACCGCAGCTTACCTGTTTTTTGAATAAAAGAAAGGTTCTTTGCTACTTATTTTTACTCAATTCCACATATTTATTTTGCAAATCTATAAATTACGCTATCTTTGCCATCAGATTAATAACTGCTCCGTATTTCAAACACAATTCAAGAACTAACCTATACAAACGCTAGATTTTTGTTAAAACTAGCATTCTTCATCGTCTTTTTGTCCTTTACTACTTAAATTTAATGTTATTCCAGTGTTAAATTTCGTATTTATCGAGATTTAATTTACGCCGTTTTTTCACTTTTGAAAGAAAAACGAGTAATTTTGCTACTCAATTTTACTTCATGATCGAGACGCTTATTTCTTCCAAAACACGCATTAAGTTACTACTCAAGTTCTTCTTGAATAGTCATACTACTGCTTATTTGCGAAGTTTACAAACGGAATTCGGTGAATCGACTAATGCGATTCGATTAGAATTAAACCGTCTGGAAACTGCTGGAATGCTTGTGTCCCGTGTAGATGGGAATAAGAAAATTTTTCAAGCTAATTCCAAACATCCGCTCTTTAAGGAAATACACAATATACTATTAAAGCATATTGGATTAGACCAGATCATGGAAACGGTTATTGAGCGACTAGGAGATGTAGATCGAGTATATCTAGCAGGTCAATTTGCCAAAGGAATTGATAGTCAAATCATCGATTTAATATTAATTGGCAACATTGATAAGGCGTATTTGGTCGGATTAATTGAAAAAGTAGAAGGCTTGATTAAACGTAAAGTACGCTACTTGATATACACGGAAAAAGAAATAAAAAAAATCGACTGGAAAAATTTTAAACCACAGCCACTATTGGTATGGTCAAGAGACATAGTGAAATAAAATGGCATCCGCAACTCAGAAAAAAGAAAAGGATTTTGAAAACCATTTACACGTAGAGGAATCACGTTGGTTTGCCGTTTATACAAAATATAAGCGCGAAAAGCTCGTGCAAAAAATGCTACAACGTAAAGGAATAGAAACGTATTTGCCATTGCAAAAAGTCACTCGTAAATACGTTCGTAAGGTTAAGCACCTTGAATTACCGTTGATCAACTGTCATCTTTTCGTGAAGATCGTGCAAGCAGAATATATTCCAGTATTGGAAACGGAGAATGTAATTAAGTTTGTTCAAATCGCGCGTAATTTAATAAGTATTCCGCAACGAGAAATGGACATTATGCAACGGGTAGTCGGAGAAGAGTATGCAGTCACAATAGAGCCTCTTGGATTAGTCGTTGGTGATGAAGTAGAGATTATTGCTGGAAGTTTGACGGGTGTAAAAGGTAAATTAGTATCTACTCCAGAGCGTAAAGTAGTGGTGATAGAACTAGAAAGCACAGGGTTTCAATTGCGAATGGATGTTCCAA
>JBGCES010000452.1:0-3228 GCA_045106545.1 Saprospiraceae bacterium | reverse complement strand
CAATTCCTATTATTCCTACTCCTATTGCTCACCGTCAGCGCCCAAAGCCAAACGACTGACCGCTGGACGGACGACAATTTCAAAGGCATCAAACTCCGCAGCATCGGACCCGCATTTATGTCGGGGCGCATCGCGGATATTGCCATTCATCCGCAACGCGAAAATACCTGGTACGTCGCCGTCGCTTCGGGTGGCGTCTGGAAAACCGTCAACGCGGGCGTGACTTTCGAGCCGATCTTTGATAAAGAAGGCGCATTCGCTACGGGCTGTGTGACTGTCGATCCGCGTAATCCGCACGTCGTGTGGGTCGGAACGGGCGAAAACAACGGCGGTCGCCACATTTCGTTTGGCGATGGCGTTTACCGCAGTGACAACGGCGGTAAGTCGTGGAAAAATATGGGTTTACCCAAATCCGAACACATCTCTAAAATCATCGTGCATCCCGAAGATTCGGATGTCGTGTGGGTCGCTTCACAAGGACCACTTTGGACGAAAGGCGGCGAACGCGGTGTGTATAAAACCACCAACGGCGGACGCACTTGGAAACGCGTTTTGGGTAGCCGCGAATGGACGGGCGCAACCGACCTCGTTATCGACCCGCGCAATCCCGATCAGCTCTACGCCGCTACTTGGGATCGTCAACGTACCGTCGCTGCTTTTATGAGTGGTGGACCAGGTTCGGGTTTGCATCGTAGTGATGACGGTGGAGAAACTTGGGAAGAACTTAAAACGGGTTTGCCCAAATCAAATATGGGTAAAATCGGCTTGACGATTTCGCCGCAACAACCTGATGTGCTCTACGCCGCTATCGAATTGGATCGTCGCAAAGGTGGCGTGTATAAATCTACGGATCGCGGCGCGACTTGGAAGAAAATGTCCGATGCCGTTTCAGGCGCAACGGGCCCACATTATTATCAAGAACTGGTCGCTTCGCCGCATCAATTTGACCGTATTTATTTGCTGGATGTACGCGTGCAAGTTTCCGAGGACGGTGGTAAAACCTTCCGCCGCTTGACGGAAAAACATAAACACTCTGATAATCACTCGCTCACTTTCCGCAAGGAAGATCCCAATTATTTGCTGATGGGAACGGATGGCGGAGTGTACGAAAGTTTTGATTTGGGTGCGAATTGGCGGTTTATGGAAAATCTGCCGCTGACGCAGTTTTACAAAGTCGCAGTGGACGATGCCGAACCGTTTTACAACATCTACGGTGGTACGCAAGATAACTCTACCGAGGGTGGTCCTTCGCGCACCGATAATATTCACGGTATCCAAAATTCAGATTGGAGTGTCGTCCTCGATTGGGATGGTCACCAACCTGCAACCGAACCGGGCAACCCCGATATTATGTACGGTCAGCGACAGGAAGGAACGCTGGCGCGGATTGATTTGACGACGGGCGAAACGATGGATATTCAACCGCAACCCGCAGAGGGCGAAGACTACGAACGCTTCAATTGGGACGCGCCGATTTTGGTGAGTCCGCACTCGCCGCAGCGCATCTTTTTTGCGTCGCAACGGCTATGGGTGAGCGATAATCGCGGCGATGATTGGCGGACGCTATCAGGCGATTTGACGCGCGATCAGAACCGTTTGGAATTGCCCATTTTAGGTAAAAAACAAAGTTGGGACAACCCGTGGGATGTGTCGGCGATGTCGAATTACAATACGATTACCTCCATCGCGCAGTCGCCACTGGATGAAAAGTTGATTTACATCGGTACGGATGACGGAATGATTCAAGTGACGGAAGACTACGGTAAGACGTGGCGTAAGGTCGAAATCAGTACACTTAAAGGCGCACCAAAATTGCCGTACATCAACGTCATCAAAGCCGATTTACACGATGCGAATACGGTTTACGCCGCAATGGATAACCACAAATACGGCGATTATCAACCTTATGTTTTAAAGAGTACCGACCGAGGCAAAACGTGGACGCAAGTACAAAATAATCTACCGAAACGTACGCTCGTTTGGCGATTGGTACAGGATCATGTAAATAAAAATTTGTGGTTTGCGGGAACGGAATTTGGCATTTACTTCTCCCCCAACGCGGGACAGAAATGGATTAAACTACAAGGTGGTGTACCCAATATTTCCTTCCGCGACTTGGCTATCCAACGCCGCGAAAATGACCTCGTAGGCGCATCTTTCGGGCGTAGTTTCTACGTCTTGGACGATATTAGCGTTTTACGCGAAGTAGATGGAAACGTGTTGAACAAAGACGCACACCTCTTTTCTACTCGTAAAGCATGGTGGTACGTGCCGCGTGGTGTTTTGGGTTTTGAAGGTAAAAAAGGCGACCAAGGTGCAGACCATTACGTGGCGGATAATCCCGATTTCGGCGCGGTCTTGACGTACTACTTGAAAGATGATTTGCAATCGAAAAAAGAGATGCGCACGGCAAGTGAGAAAAAGCAAACGGCTGGTGTCACTTATACCGATTATGCTACGCTTGAACAGGAACGCCGTGAGGAGAAACCGCAAGTGTGGCTGACCATCAAAGACGCACAAAATAACGTCGTCCGTCGCGTTCCTGCTTCCGCGAAAAAGGGCTTCCATCGTGTCGCTTGGGATTTGCGTTACCCTGCGCCCGATGCCATCAGCATGATTCAGCCACCACCACCGATGTGGGGCGGACCGCCACAAGGCATGATGGCAGCACCCGGTACGTATTCCGCTACGCTCGTACAAATGCAAGACGGCAAAATCAAAGCACTCGCCGAGCCAATTCAGTTTGAGGTTGTACCCTTACGCGAAGGCGCACTCAAAGGCGCGACACCTGCTGAAGTGGCTACGTTCTGGCGACAATACGAGGACGCAGTACGCTCGCATTCTGCCATCCAAATGGCGTTAAAAAATGCGCTCACCAAGACCAAACGCATGCAAAAGGTATTGTTACATTCGCCCACCGCAGCGGGTGATTTCGATACGCGTTTACACCAAATCCGCACCGATTTGTTCCACCTCGACGAGCAACTTAACGGCAATCGCGCCCAGCAGGAAATTGGCGAGAAAGTCAATCCAACGGTAGGCGGTCGCTTGTTTTCTTTGCAAATTGGGATAGATCGTTCTACTTATGGTCCGACGGCGAATCATCAAGCGGCGATGGGAATGATTGAAAAGGCGTTGGGTGAAGCGAAGAGTGGGTTGACGGCGGCGCAAGGGCGGTTGTCTGCGTTGGCTAAGGAGTTGGTGGAGAATGGAGCGCCTTGGATGGAG
>JBGCES010000451.1:0-2003 GCA_045106545.1 Saprospiraceae bacterium | reverse complement strand
ATGGATGAGTTAGTGATCGAGCAATGCTATAATGAATTTCAACAGCAAGATTGTCCCGTTTTTGTTTCGCATACGGCTTCGGATGGTTTGATTCCGCATAAAGATGACATTTATCGCTTGTACGCGGAAAACACTTGGAGTTTCTACGATGACATTACCCAGCCCATTCACAATGGCTATACCGTAACTTTTGTCGCCATGCAGATGGCTTATTTTATGGGCTTCAAACGCGTATTTTTAATTGGAGTGGATCATTCTTTTAAACAGTCCATCGGTAAGCAAAATCAGACCGAAACTTTGGACGACGACGATGCCAATCATTTCGATCCGAACTACTTCAAAGGTATGAAATGGAATCTCGCAGATGTATATGGAAACGAAGTGAGTTATCACTTAGCCAACTATCATTATTTACGCGATGACCGAGAAATTTATAATGCAACGGTGGGTGGAAAATTGGATATTTTTCCGAGGGTTTCTTATAAGAAAGCGTTAGAGATGATGAAGAAGAAGCGATGATTTTTTGACGCAAAAAGACGCTGAAGACGCTGTTTTAATTATGTTTTCAACTTAGTCTCGCTAAGTAATTTGATGTTGTAAATTGGAATAAATTGGAGTCAAAAAAAAAGGTTTTATTAATTTCCTACTACTGGCCGCCCGCTGGAGGCATAGCGCTACTTCGTGCATTAAAAACTGCTAAATACCTTCGTGATTATGGTTGGGAGCCAATT
The DNA here is from genome assembly GCA_045106545.1 of Saprospiraceae bacterium. Taxonomy (GTDB): domain Bacteria; phylum Bacteroidota; class Bacteroidia; order Chitinophagales; family Saprospiraceae; genus JBGCES01. The sequence goes on along the minus strand of JBGCES010000451.1, from coordinate 1,272 downwards.
ATTTTTACGGCAAAAGATGCCCACTACCCTAGCCTCGACCCAACTTCCGAGCGCGATATTCCTGCGGATTTAACGGTTTTAAAACAAAAAATCTGGGAGCCTTATCATATTTATAAATTCATCACGGGTAAGAAAAAAGACGCTAACGTCAATAATGTTTTTTATGTGCAAGAAGACGCGCAAAAATGGACACATCGGCTGTCCGTTTGGATTAGAAGTAACTTTTTTATCCCTGATGCGCGTTCGTTATGGGTTCGTCCTGCGGTGAAATTTCTAACGCAATATTTGGAAGAAAATCCCGTCGATGCCATCTGGTCAACGGGCCCGCCGCATACCAATAATCGCATTGCAACTTTATTAAGGAAACGCTTCGATCTACCGTGGATTGCGGATTTTCAAGATCCATGGACGCAAGTGGACTATTACCAAATGTTATCACTAACGAAATGGGGCGCAGCAAAGCATGAGCGGATGGAACAAGAGGTGTTTCAACACGCAGATATTTGTACGATCGTAAGTGATACTTGGAAGCAGGATTTACAAGAAATTGGCGCGAAACGGGTCGAGGTTTTACCGCTCGGTTTCGATAGAGATGATTTTAAAAATCTGAATCAGCAAGTTAAAAATGAATTTACCTTTACCCACTTGGGTATGATGGGCTACGACCGAAATCCGCAAGTGCTATTTGAGGTCTTACGCGATTTGAAAGATGTCATTCTTGATTTTGATAAACACTTGAAAATCAGGCTAATCGGCATGGTTGATCCACGCGTAAATGCGGCTATTGAAGCGAATAATCTTACCGAAAACGTAGAGTTTATTGGCTCAATTCCACGAGATCAAGCCTTACAAAAAATGCTCAATTCACCGATTTTGCTATTATTATTGAATCAGCAAGACAACGCTAAAGGACGTATTCCAGGTAAGTTATTTGAATATTTATACAGTCGTCGTCCGATATTTACACTGGGACCGACAGATAGCGACGTAGCGAAAATTTTAACCGAAACGGGTGGCGGTATGAAGTGCGATTATGCCGATTATGATGGTATAAAACAGGAAGTATTACGTTTATATCAACTCTTTTTAGAACAGCAGATTAGCGCAGCTATTGATTCAAAAATTGACAAATATGATGTACAATTAGTAACGCAGGAAATAGCGAAAATTTTGAATGAAATCGCTGAAGAATAGCATTAGGGATCGGAAAGCTGAGAGGAATCCGATCCCTAATGCTATTTTGATTGCTCAATGTAACAACTCCTAAGCGAC
>JBGCES010000450.1:0-4552 GCA_045106545.1 Saprospiraceae bacterium | reverse complement strand
TGCATGATGTAGGCATGGCGACTTTCCGCGCTCACTTATCGGGTAGCAACGAAGTTCCTGTCGTAACAACTGCCGCCAATGGAATGCTGATTGCGACTTTAGTCAACGATACAACGCTGGCAGTTTCGGGTGCTTTCATGGATTTAGAAAGTGATTTAGCTACGGAAATTGCAGGCGGCGCACATCTACACCTAGGCGTAGCGGGCGCAACGGGTAATGTCATTTTCCCATTAAATATTTCTAATAATAACGATGCACGGAATGGCACTTTTGCGAAAGCGAATAATACCTTCACGATTACTGCCGAACAAAAAGCAGCATTGTACAATCGCGAAATTTATGTAAATATTCATTCTGCAAACCATCCAATGGGTGAATTACGCGGACAATTGTTACCCGAAAGTCAAGTCATTTTTAATGGTCACTTGTCGGGTGTTTTCCAAAATACGCCCGTTTCTACTAAAGCAAATGGCGCAGTGAAAGTAGAATTATTGGGTAATCAAATGACCGTCAGTGGTTCATTTACGGATTTGAGTAGTTCCGTTGCGACGGAAATCGCGGGTGGCGCACACATTCATTTGGGTGTAGCGGGTCGCAATGGCGCAGTCGAATTTCCATTGGATATGCGTCTCAATGGCGACTTGACGACGGGACGTTTCTTAGCCAATGCGAATACTTTTACGCTAACTGATGCGCAAGTGGCGAATCTAAAAGCACGCCGTAATTATGTAAACATTCACACCGCTAATTTCCAAAGTGGTGAACTCCGTGGACAGTTACTACCCGAAGCCACGACTTACTTCCTCGCTGCCCTCGGCGGCAATAGTGAAGTCCCCGCAGTCGATACCGAAGCGACAGGAACCGCTATCGTAGAAGTGAATGGAAACAATGCGATTTTGACGGGTTCTTATGCGAATTTAGCGAGTGATTTCAATGCAAATTTAGCGGGTGGGGCGCATTTGCATACGGCTTATGCGGGTAGCAATGGCGGTATTGCCCAATTAGTTGCCAGTACGCCTGATTCCAATACCAGCGGTACTTTCAATGCTTCCGATAACCAATTTGCGTTAAGCGTAGGCTTATTAGATACCTTGCGGGAACGCGGTATTTATTTGAATATTCATTCCGTAGAAAACGCGGGCGGTGAAATTCGCGGGCAGCTATTGCCACTCGGAACGACTTACTTTACGACCAATTTATTGCGTAGCAACGACGTCCAACCCGTTCCAACGAACGCGCAGGGTGGTTTGAAATTAGAACTGACGAATAATATCTTGACGGTAACTGGAAGTTTTAATAATCTAAGTGGCGATTTTGATGCAGACATCGCAGGTGGCGCGCATTTACATATTGCTACGCCCGCCGAAAATGGCGACGTGACGCTTTTATTAAATACGACACTCACTGCCGATAATCGGAGCGGTTTCTACGCTGCCACTGAAAATACGTTCACGCTGGATGACGCGCAAGTAGCCGCTTTATGCGCGGGTAATTTTTATGCAAATATTCATACCGAAACCTTTGCGAGTGGTGAACTACGGGGTCAAATACTACCCGAAATTAACTTTTTTCCGCAAGGAAATATGGCAATTACGCAACCTGATAATGCTGAAAATATTATTACAACTAATGATCCAGCTACACCTTTCCAAGTTAGGTGGAACGCCGCGATGGATCGCGATCCGCTGGTTTATATTTGGCAATTAGCCACCGATGAAGCATTTACCAATGTATTGCTTCAGCAAAATGTTGGTTTCAACCCAACGGTTAATTTGACGCTGGGTGCGGTTGATACTTTGCTGATTGATAATGGCATTGCCGAAGGCGAAAACCGAAGGCTCTATCATCGCGCGATTGCCAGCGATGGAAGTTTGCAACAAGTGGGCGCATTTTCTAGTGTAAATCTAATCCGCGAAGCCGCGAATGAGTTTGATTACGTCGCTATTTTGACGGGTCAAAACGAAGTGCTGCCCGTCGCGACTACTGCCTACGGCGAAGTCTATGCAGAACTGGATGGCAACCAATTAATTTTGGAAGGTTTCTTTGAAAATCTGACTGCGCCCGTAGCGACCAATATCGCTGGTGGTGCACATATTCACTTAGGCTATGCGGGTGAAAATGGCGATATTGTTTTCCCAATTGAATTGAATATTGCCGACAATGGAACAGGCGGAACGATCGAGCGAGAAGACAATACCTTTACTCTAAATGGCAATCAGCAAACGCAACTCGCAGGACGACAACTCTACATCAATTTGCATAGTGAGCAATTTACGGGCGGCGAAATTCGTGGACAATTTTTACCGATTGGTAACGAACCATTTGTCGCTAATCTATTTGGTAATAACGAAGTTCCTGCCATTATTTCTGAAGGTCACGGTTCGTTGTTGCTTGATGTGGCAGGCAATCAATTGACCGTTTCGGGCGCGTTTAATGATTTGGAAGGTGCGGTAGATACGGATATCGCAGGCGGTGCGCATTTACATCTGGGCGTAGCGGGTAGCAATGGCGAAGTAACGCTTCCGCTAAATATCACCCTGCAAGGCAATGATACGCGCGGTAAATTTTTCCCCGAAGACAACGTTTTCACTTTAGATAATGAACAATTAGCCGCGCTGCGCAATCACGGTTTATACGCTAATATTCATACGGAAGATTTCCCTACTGGTGAATTACGCGGGCAAGTTGCACCGCAAGCGCGTACCAATTTCCGCGCGCATTTATCGGGTAGTAATGAAGTACCTGTGGTGACGAGTTTTGCAACTGGACAAATTAATGCCTTGATGATTAACGATTCAACTCTGGTGGTTTCGGGTTCGATTAATAATTTAGAAAGTGACCTTAATACCCAATTGGCGGGTGGCGCACATCTTCATTTTGGCTACGCAGGTGAAACGGGCGATATTGCTTTTCCGCTGGAATTACAAATTGACAATAACCAACGTAGTGCCATCATTTCGGCAGAAGACAATGTGTTCATTATCAATGCAGGAATACAGGCGCAATTATACCAACGAGCATTGTATATCAATGTCCATTCCGTTGCCAATGCAGCGGGTGAACTGCGTGGTCAGTTGCTCCCCGAATCACAAATCGTTTTCAACGGCTTCTTATCTGGTGTTTTTGAAACGCCAGCCGTTTCAACTAGCGCATTAGGTGGCTTGAAAGTGGAATTGAGTGGCGACCAAATTACGGTGACGGGTTCGTTTAATAATTTGAGTAGTCCCGTAGATGAAAGTATCGCGGGTGGCGCACATTTACACATCGCGCCAGCGGGACGCAATGGTGACGTTTTTGTCATTTTAGAACCTAACTTAACGAACGATGGACGCGGCGGTAATTTCCTTGCCGTGAATAATACTTTCACGCTGAACGCGGAGCAAATGTTTCGCCTGACAGGACGAGAGGTATATGCTAATATTCATAGCACCGAAGAAGCGACGGGCGAATTACGCGCTCAATTACTACCTGAAGCGACCACCTATTTTGTTGCGCCTTTATCAGGTGCGAGTGTTGTGCCCGCTACAAATACCGACGCCACGGGTATGGCGATTGCTGAAATCAACGGTGACCAACTGACATTAAGCGGATCGTATATGGATTTGAGTAGTACCATCGCAGCGAACGTGGCGGGTGGAACGCATTTGCATAGCGGCTTAGCGGGGCAAATTGGCGAACGCCTACAAATCCTTTCCCCTGCTTCTGATGCAAGCGGAACGGGCGGCGTATTTAACGTTTTTGGTAATACGTTCAGCATTGATGATACAGATCGGGATGCTTTACGCAAACGCAGTCAGTACGTAGATATTCATACTTTGGAAAATACGGACGGCGAATTACGCGGACAGTTATTGCCATTAGCGACGACTTATTTCCATACTTCACTTGATGGTTGGAATGAAGTACAACCTGTGGCAACGACAGGCGTTGGTGGTTTGAAATTAGAATTGACGGATAATATTTTGACTGTTTCGGGCGCGTTTACGGATTTGGTGAGTGATTTTGACCAAAATATTGGCGCACATTTACATTTAGGTAATGCAGGTGAGAATGGCGCGGTAACGCTACCGCTCATTGTAGAAAATCCGACCGATTTACGCAATGGAATTGTCCCATCATTAGAGAATTTCTTTGAATTAACGGACGAGCAAATAGCTGCTTTACGCAATGGCAAGTTGTACGCTAATTTCCACAGTACAGATTTCCCAATGGGTGAACTCCGTGGACAGATCGTAGCCGAAATCAACGATTTTCCTAGTCGCAGTGCAACGATTAATACGCCTGCAACTGGTTCGACCATTACGATTGATGGCGCTCCCAGTACACCTTTCCGTGCGAGTTGGCAAATGGCGCGCGACCGCGATAACTTAGCCTACATCTGGCAATTATCCACCGACGCGCAATTCAGTAATTTGCTCGCTAATCAAAACGTTGGAACAACATTAGAATTTGTTACGGATTTCGCTACGGTGGATGCGATTTTAGAAAATGCGGGTATTGAGGCAGGCGAATCGGTTATGCTTTTCCACCGCGCGGTAGCGACGGATGGAAG